>CACYCW010000079.1 GCA_902773015.1 uncultured bacterium | reverse complement strand
GTCGAGTCCATCCGCCTTCTCCTGCACGACGATCGGCTCGGACGGGGTGAGCGTGAGCGATCCGGCTTTGGGCAGATCGAGCCGCAGAACCTGGTCGCCCCAGAGTTTCGTCTTCGTCGTCACGCCGAGCTTGCCGCGCGAGACCTTCCACGCCGCCGCGCCCCTGGCATCGCACGCCCAAAGCTGCCGCGAATGCGGCTGCAGCCCGTGTATGATCTCCCACGGACGCACCCGCCATTCGGATTCGCTGTAAGCGCCGACTGCGCCGGCAACCAATGTCGCCGCGACCAAACCAAGAACCATCATCCCCTCACCCCTATCACCGAATCAAGATGAACGCGCCGTGCGCCGAGAGACCGATGGCATCATCGCGCATCTCAAGAGTCGAACGCGCATCCAGCAGCGTCCAGCTCGAAAAGGTTCCGACAAAGGAGTCGTAGGAGACAAGCGGCCTCCAGACCGTGCCAACCGGACGCCTGGCACGGACGGCCACGGCACCCTCGCTCTTAAGCGTTCCAACCGCAACGGCATTAGTGGCGTCGAAGGCGACCTCCGAGCCCGCGGCCAGCGAGAGCTCAGACCCGCTTCGAAACGACGGCGCGGACGCGTTGCCGGTGAGGAACGCCGGCGGCGTGGCCGATCCCGACCCGACGCCGAACCACTTCTTCTCGAGATAGGCCACGAGCTGCGCCTCCTCCGTCTCCGGCAGCCGGCGGCTGAATACGAGGAACTCGCCAACCTTGCCGGACCACATGCGGTTCAGTCCACGGCCCTTGTCCGCCGGACAGGCCGGCTGGGCGGAACCTGCGATGCGTCCACCGAGTTGGACGAAGTTGATGTTGAACGGCGGATTCTTGGTGGTCAGCTCGAACTCGCCTTTGTTGGCGTAGTTCATGGCACCGTTGACGAGGCAGCCCTCGGCGTACAGCCTGTACATGTCGCCGTACTGGCGGCTCATCAAATATGGCGTCCCGGTTCCAGCGAGTCCGGAACTGAAATACGTATAGGTCTTGCCATTCTCCTGCCAGTAGAAGCGCTTGCCGAATTCGCTCTGCTCCTGCTCGTGAATGCCGCTCGCGGAACTGACGTCCCAGGCCGTGTCGGCGGCGTTGACCATCGAGAACGGACCGGATGCGTTGCCGTAGCCGGTTAGATTGGACCACGCCGTGCGTTCGAATACGCCATAGACGCACAGCCTGCAAGTGTCGAAGTTGCTGTTGGTGTAGGCGGCGGTTGAGAGCGCCGAGAAGAAGTCGAACGAGAGGACGCCGAGTCCGTTGATGCCGTCCGAACCGGTCTTGTATTCCGGGCCCGGGACGAGGTATCCGTTGTAGGCGTTCGGATTGGGCGTGAAGGCACCGCCGGCGGAGCCCTTGTTGACGATGGACGCCACCCGTCCGACGCCTTCGCCATCCTCCTTCAGCGTGATCGAGGCGGAATCCGCCGCGTCGATCCAGATCGCCGCTGCCGATCCGGCGTTGCCGTTCGCGAAGCGGACCGATCCGTCCGCCATCCGCGTTGCAGCGGCGTCCGGCGCTTCCGCCGCATACACGAGTTCTCCGGCCCCGGTCTTGACGATCTCGCCCTCGGCGGTCGCCGCGCCGGAGGGCGACGACGCCAGCGTCGCCGAACCCGACGCCACCTCGACGGCCAGGTTGGTGATCACGGACGTGCCGTAACCGCTCAGCGCCGGCAAGGTCTCCGTCGAACCGAGCCATTTGCGCCGCAGATAGGCCTCGACATAGGCCCGCTCCTCGTTCGTGAGATAACGGGAGAAGCAGATGAACTCGCCGATGCGCCCATAGATGCCGCGTGCATCGCCATACCAACTGCCGTCCGTCTTGAGCCGGCCGCCAAGTCCGATCTGCTCGATGTCCGGCTTCGCGGTCAGACCGTTCTGTCCGGTAAATTTCACATCAGAGGCCGAAGGACCGTAGAACAGCTTGCCGGACACCTGCCCGTTGTTGCTCTGGCACCGACGGTGCGTGAGGATGAACGGATCGGTCCCGGACACTCCAGAGACGCCCGTCAGTATGAGATCGAATCGCTTGGCTCCGTGTTCGGCGCGCAGGGAGAGCCAGTCCGAGTTCGACGAGTAGCAGATGTGGCCGCTTTGGATTGTCGGGATGCCGTAGTCGTCCGGATTGCCGCAAGCGCCGTTGCAGCAGCACATCGAGAACATCGTGGTGGCGTAGTGGCCCGTGTTGGTGATCTGGTAGACGATGAACAGTTCGACGTCTTCGTTGTGGTTCGTGTAAGACCGGAGGACGAGCGACTGTGTGCCGTTGAAAGCGAGCGCCGGCGTTCCGTTGATGCCGGCGGTGTAGAACGTCGGCGCGTAGGGGGCCTCGTTCGTGCCCATCAGGCCGTAGTTGGCGAACGAGCCGCCGCAGGTGCCGAAGTTGGGCACGGCGGCGACCGTTTGTCCGTCTTCATACGGCAGCACCGAGGCATCCATCCAGACCTCGGCGGTCGAGATGAGCGGATCCGGATTGACTCCGTCGACGACGGGCGACGAGAGCAGCGTCCCGTCGTCGAGGCGAACCGCCGCTCCGGGACCGCACTTCAGTTTCGCCCGGTTAGAAAGATAGGCGTCCTGCGACAGAACGAGCGTCCCCGCGCCGACGTACACCGTCCCCGCCGCGTCGATCGGGGCGGTCAGCTTGAGCGTGCCCGCGCCGATCTTGGTGAAGCCTTCGTTCTCGCGTCGCGTCGCGGCGCTGGCCGAGGACGCTCCGGGCGAGATGCGCGAATCGATCTGCAGCGTCGCCCCGTCCTTGACATCGAAAATCGTATGGCAACCCGACGGCGCCAGCGCGGCGCCGCAGTTGGTGATCTTCGACGGCGTGGCGGATGGCTCCACCGTCACCGTCCCGCCGAAGGTGATACTTTCAAACGTCCTGGCGGAACGTGAAAGGACGTTCGTGTAGTTGACGACCGCATTCTGCGCCGAGATCGTCCCGCCGCGCATGACCGTGTAGCGCGGCAGAGTCAGGAACCGGGCGCCCTCGACGTCGACCGTCCCGCCCTCGTCGATCTCGAGCGTCATGTCGAGCGGGACCCGGTATCCAAGGCCCAGGAGCTGGTCGCCGCAGCGGAAATTGCCGTTCTCCACCGCGATCACGCCGTCCTTGACACTGCCAAGTTCTGGCGTCGCAGTGCCGTAGAGCCGTCCTGCGCCCGTCAGCCGCAGACGGGCGCGGCGGATCGTGAGGCAATTCTTGAAATTCATTGTCACCGACATGCCTGAGGCGATGGCGATCGATCCGGACGAAAGTCGCTGCACGACCAGTTTGCGCGTCGACCACCCCGTACCAGTCGTGAGGGCGATCTCGCCGCCGTCGAGCGTGACCGTCGCCGCGGAGCCGCAGAGATACGCCTCGCTCGGCACGACGAGCGCGCCCGCCGCGACGGTCGTTCCGCCCGTGTGCGTCCACTGCGAAGAGAGTGTCAGTCGGCCCGCGCCCTTCTTGACAACGGCGATCGGACCGGAGATGACGCCCGAATACGATGCGTCGGCGGCCAGGTCGACCGTCAGCGTCACCGCGCTGTCGGCCGTGTAGCCAGCGGAATCCAGCGAGGTCACCGTGGTGTCTTCGGTCAGCACCGTCGCCGCGAAAGCGGACGAGAGCGCACACGCCGTCAATGCGGTCATTATCGATTTTGCGTTCATTTGTCGTTCCTTTCCAGTTCCAGTTCGTTAAGCAGTTTCCTCAGCGCCGCCGCCTTCTTCGCGTTTTTCGCCGCGCGTTCCATCGGCGTGTTCTCGCCGCCGAATTTCGCGTAGGCGTCGATCACCTTCGGTTGCGGCTTTTCGAGTGTCTCGATCGCCTTGCGGAGCTCGGCGATGTTCTCCTTCAGCCCGTCCGTGCGGCCCAGCTCCTTGAGCGCGCGGGCGCGCCAGTAGTTCATCTCGCCGGGATGGATCCATCCGTCGAAGACCATCTTCATGGCCGCGTCAAATCCCGCCTTGTCGCCCAGTGCCTTCTTGCACTGCGCGATGAAGTAGTAGGACTTCGGACCGATGCCGGCGTCGCCCGGACGACCAGCCTGCAGATTCTCGGGATACGTCAGCGAGCGCTCGAAATCCGCCAGCGCACCCTTCTGGTCGCCGGCGGACATCTTCCGTTGCCCGCGCGCCAGCAGCGCCTCGATGAACGGCGTGAGCAGGCCCTCGCTCCCCTCCCACACATGGAACTTGCGCGAGGTGAGAATGTCAAGCGCAGCATCGTAGTTGCCCACCTCGTTGTACAGATAGGTCATGCGCAAGATGCACGCGTCGTACTTCTCGGCCGTCTTGCGGTGCTTCTCCATCACCGCGAGACGCTCCGCCGCCGGAATGTCGAGCTTCTCCGCCAGCTTGTCCATTTCCTCGAGCGTGCGGAAGTTCTCCGGATCCGCCGCCACCGCCTTGAGATAGCAGTCGTACGCCTCGCGGTTCGGCACTCCTGTCGGTACGCCGGTGTTGGTGAAGTACGTTCCCGGATGCGCCAAGGCGAAACCGAGGCAGCGCCAGGCAAGCGCATGCCGCGGATTCAGATGCGTCGCGACCTGCCACGATGCCTTGGCCGCATCCTTCTGGTCCAGGTTCCAGAGGATTTCGCCGAGGTAGTAGTGCGTGTTGGCAAGGGCATCCTTTTTCGTGTAGCCCTTCTCCTCGGCCGCCCACTGCAGCACCTCCAGTTCCTCCAACCGGCTCGGGAAGCAGTAGTCCCCGACCATGCTCCCGGCAAAATCCAACATCCCCTTCACCTTTTCACCCTTCACCTTTTTACCCTGCGCAGCTGCATACGCTTTGAAGTAGCCGAACATCGGGTTCTTGTAGCTGTTGCAGGCGGCGAGCGTTTCCTTGAGCGGCAGCGTGCCCTCGGTCCGGTAGGGTTTCTCCGCGGCGGCCTTGGCTAGCGCGGCGTCGCAGAGCGCGATCACCTCGTCCCACGCACCGATGCCGTAGTAATCGCAGATGCATTCCATGAGTTGCTGCGCCTTGAGCCCGCGGTCGCCCTGTCCGGACGCGGTCCGCTCCGCCGCCGCGATGGCGTCCGACGCATTCCGTCCCGCGAGGAACGCCCGCTCGACCACGCCCCAGTATTCGAGCGGATCGCACTTCACAGCGCGGTCAAGCGCGGCGGACGCCGCAACGGTTTCGCCGCTCTTGCGCAGGATGTAGGCGTGGAGCGCGTGGAACTTGGCCACGTCCTGTCCCATCGGCAGCGCATAGCGCTCAAGGACGTCGCGCGCCTCGTCCAGACGCCCGGTCAGCAGGCGGAGGCGTACAATCTCCGCGAACGCCTCCTTCTTCAGCGTCGCCCGCCAGGTGACGCGCCAGAAGAGGTCCTCGGCTTTCTTTAGATAGGTTTGAGAGGCTTGAGAGGTTTTGGCGAGACCGAGATAGGCGATGGCGAGGTAGTACTCAGGCTCGACGTCTTTCGCGCGCATGTAGTTCTGGTTGACGCGATCCGCGGCGCGGCGCAGGTATTTCTCGGCGCGGGAGAACTCTCCGCCCTTGACGAGACGGATTCCGAGCGCCACGTTCGCCGCGGAGTAGTCGGGATCGATTTCGAGTGCCCGCTCGTAGTACGGCACGGGGTCGATGAGTCCGTTGTGGAACTGGTCGAGGCGAAGACCGGTGAGATAGGCGAGCTCGGCGCTCGTGTACTCGCCGGGCTCCTTCGGATTCGCCACCTTCGGCGGCAGCGGATCGTGCGGATCCTCGGGCACGGGCGTGTAGGAGAGGAACTCCTTTCCGCCCTCGTCCGCGATTGACGCCGTGTACGCCTGGTCCTTCACGCCTTTGGCAACCTTGATTGCGCGACACCAGGGCGTGTTCGGGTCGATGTCCGTCTTGGCGGAGAATATCTCCTTTCCACCCTCGGTCAACCGCACCGTGCAGTTCTTCAGCACGCGCGTTGAGTGGAAGCCGATCAGCATCTCGTCCTCACCGCGGCGTTCCAGGTTCACCGCTCCGTCGATCGTCACGTTCTTGACACCGCCGATGCCCTTCACCGGGAACCAGAACTGCTTCACCGTGCGAGTCTCGTACGGCGCGATCCACGAATAGTCTGGCTGGTTGTCAGACCAGCATCCGACCATCAGCTCGAGATACGGACCGTCGTGGTCGGTCAGCACCGTGTCCCACACGTGCGCCTCGGGGAAGTTGCCCCAGAGGAAAAACTTCTTGCCGACGGTGAGATGGCGGTTTGAGACGTGGGCCGTGCCCATGTTCCGCTTGTGGTCGTAGCCGGCGAGCCAGGCGTTGTCCGGATCCATCGCGAAAATGGAACGCGACTCGACGGTGAAGTTCTTCCACCAGCCGAGATCGATCATGCCCTCCACGTCTTCCGCCCACTTCGACCGCTGGGAGGGAACCCAGTCGTGGTCGACCTTCTTGGGCCCCATCGGGAAACTCGTCCAGAAGTTCTTGTGGTGATCGAAGCCGAGATGGCAGCTCGGCGGAAAGATCACCTGGTAGTCGTCACCGCAGTGGACGGACACGTTCGCCCAGTAGATCATCGATTCGATGAGGTTCTGGCGGTTCATGAAGACGTTCTCGGCCTGCAGAACGGCGCGGTCCTTCATCATCGAGAGTCCGATCGTCCACTTGAGACGGCGACGCATCTCTGTCTCTCCGATCCAGACCGTCTCCAATCCGTCCGCGTTCGACATGTGGCTCCAGTCGATCGGCATGGCGGTAGTCGCGCGGTGGTGATGCGGGAAGTTCCACTCCACACCACCCGAAATCCACGCGCCGAGCATGCCGATCAGGGCCGGCTTGATCACGTGCTGGCGGTAGAACGTCTCGAAGCCCGTCTGCTTGTCCGTGAGGTTGAGAAGGTGCCCTCCATGCTCGGGCAGGAGCCCCATCTGCAGCCAGTCGTTCTCCAGCGTGAGGTACTTGTAGGTCTCGTCCACCTTCTCGTCATGCAAGACATCCTGCATCGGGTACGGATACACCCGCCCCTGCGCGCCCTGGTAGACGCGGCCGGTGTAGAAGATCGGGGTCTTGTCGTATCCGCCCGGCGCATAGGTCGGGAGCACGATGGAGGACTCCTTGAACGAGACATCGGCGCAAAGGAGGGGACCGGCGGCTCCAGCGAGGAAAGCCAAGAGGATGATTTTATTCAGTGTGTTCATTGTGCTGTAATTATATCACACCGATTGGCAGAAACAGACTCAAGCGTAAAAATAAACATAGCCGAATTGCCAATCTTTATGTTATAATGCCGCCCATGAAACCCATTGTGCTGTTCTTCCAGTCCACCTGGAGCAAATCGTGGAAAGACAAACTGACCGGCGTATACGACTATGCTGACAAGGTCGGCTGGCAGATTCAGGTAATCGAAGCCGGATCTTCCCGAAGAGAAGTGCTGGAGGCACTGCGAAAGTGGAATCCCGTCGGATGTCTCGTTGACCGCGGAATGCAGAACTCGGAGCCTCCGCAACGGCTGTTCGGGAATCTTCCGGTGGTCTTTCTTGACCAGAACCCCAGGAACGCCGGCGACTGCACCTTCATCACCCACGATTCAGGAGCCTCGGTGTCGCTGGCGCTTGAGGAGTTTCGCCGCATCGGCCTGCCGCGGCTGGCATATTGCGGATGGAAGACCCCGATTTTCTGGAATGAGCAGCGGCGCAGCGCATTCGAGGCGTTTGCCAGGAAGTGGAGGATCGAGCACCACTTTCTCCCTTCAAGCGGCATTGACACAGCGCTTGCACGCCTGCCGCGCCCCTGCGGCATTGTCTGCGCCAACGACATAACCGCGCAGAACGTCATGGCGGAGATAAGCCGACTGGACTTTCATGTCCCAGAGGATTTCGCGGTCATCGGCATCGACAACGACGAGTTCATCTGCGAGCACACGTCACCTTCCCTGACCTCGGTCGATCCCGGATTCGTCGAGGCCGGGTATCGTCTTGCGGAGCTTCTGCATCGGCGAATGTCCACACCGTCGGCTCCGCACATTCACGCCAGCTACGGACCCAAGGCCCTGATTCTTCGCGACTCGCACAGGTGGCTGCCGAATCTCGACGGGCGCGTGAAGGAGGCGATGGAATACATCCGCAGGAACATTGCCGACCCCAGTCTGACCGTCAACGACGTGGTATCTGTCATGGGCTGCTCACGATCCCTCGCCGACCTACTGTTCAGGAAGGCCTCCGGATCCTCCATCATTGCGGAAATCCAGCGCGTCCGCGTCGATCTGGCCTGCCGTCTCCTCGCGAATCCGCGGCAGCGGATCAGTGCGGTGCCATCGCTGTGCGGCTATCGTTCGGAGCCGTTCTTCAAGCGGCTCTTCAAGAGATCGACAGGCTGCACGATGCGGGAATGGCGCAAGTCCCGGGCGTGAAAGCCCGCGGAGGCGTTCGGCCTCGGCTTCGTCGTTGTGCATGACGGCATACTCAAGCAAAGCGCCTGGCCCGCCGTAGCGCTTGCGCGAAGGCGGCTCAAGT
>CACYCW010000078.1 GCA_902773015.1 uncultured bacterium | reverse complement strand
CAACCCATGAGCCCCGTCACCTTGCCGGCGGCGATGAGATTCCCCGCCTTGCCGAGCGCCTTATCCTCCGCCTTCTGACGCACCGTGCAACTGTTGACGATCACGAGCTCCGCGTCATCCTCGCACCGCGCCTTTACGTGCCCGGCGGCGACCAGCAGCGCCTCGACCGCCTCGGAATCACGGACGTTCATCTGGCAGCCGTAGGTGTGTATCCAGAATCTCATGGGCCTCTTCGCAAACCCTCAGTAGATCTTCTCGTACTCGCCCTTCTGGACCTTCTTCAGGCACTTGAAACCGGCGCGCTTGGCACGGTAGTGGAGATCGGTTCTCGAGTGGGTGAGGCCCGGGGCCTGGATGACCCGTTCAATCGGACCGCCGCACTCCGGACAGGTTGTGAGGCGGTCTTCCTTCAGTGATTGGCGAACCTCGAGGCCCGCGCAGCATTTCGCGCAGCCCTTGGATGGGTTCTTCGATTCATAGACGTAGATCGGCATGATTCCTAGATGAGTTCGTTGAGAGTGACGAAGGTGACGTCATCGCGCTTGAGCGCGGCCACGAGACGATCGAGTCGGCCGAGCATCTGCTGCCCGAGATTGATGCGCACGAGCCGCGGCACCTTCAGCTCCGCCGCGCGCGTCGAGAGCGACGAGAACTCCCACGGGTGGAAGTAGGTGACGAAGTATCCGTCATGCGCGAGCGTCCGCCGCACGAGCACGCGATAGAGCCACTCGGGCAGGAGATGCAGCGCCAGCCAGAAGAGCGGGAAGCGGATCCACGGCGTGACGGACGCCGGTATCTGCGTAAGGCCGTCCTTCACGAAGATCGTCCGCGGCTCGGAAAGGTGCATGTACCGGCCGGGGATGAACGCCGGATTGAGCGATGAGTTGTAGCGATACCCCGCCTTCGCCAGCGCCGCGTCATCGACCGGGAACATCCGCGGCTGGCGGTAACCGCTCACCGAGATTCCGTAGAGGCGTTCGAGACCCTCCTTGCAGCGAAATGGATCCTGCGGCACCTGGTGGAAATGGTCGACGCCGTGCGCGGCGATCTCGTGTCCACCATCGATAAGTCGCCGCATCACGTCCGGCGCCCGCTCGGCGAAGTTGAGCGTGCAGAAGAACGTGCCACGCACCTCCTGCCGCTCCAGCAGGTCAAGGAGCGCGTTCGCGCCCTCGACCGAGACCTTCATGCCCTCCTCGATGGGGAAGTCGACGCCGCTCTCGCGCGGCAGGTCACATTCCTCGAAGTCGAACGAGAGCGCCACCCTGCGGCTCATGGCGCCACCGCCTTTCCATCGCCGCCCCCTGCCCGACGCGCGGCGGCGGCATGCCGCGCGGCGCGCTGCTCGAGATAGAGCGCGCGCGCCTTGCGATAGGGCGCGAGCATCTCGTCCGTCGGCCGGCCGTGGTAGAACTCGTAGGCGTAGTGGTTCTCGACGGGCGAGAGCGGCGTGCGCACACCCAGCATTCGGTCGGAGAGGAAGGCGCCGCCGATGAGCGCACCAGCGACGACTGCGGCTGAGATGCCTGCGGCAAACGGGGCGAGACGCACGAGACGCGCGCGGTTGCCTCGCAGCGCCATGGCGGCGGCGAAGAGTGCGATCACCGGGAAAAGGTAGTAGAGCAGCACGCGGCTCGTGAGGCACCAGAACCCGACGATGACCGCGAACGCCAGCCATTCGAAGCTCTCCCTCATCGTCCGCAACGCCCTTCCGGGCAACTCCTTCCAAAATCTCCAACTCCTCAATCTCTCAACCCCGCAACTCCACAACTTCCCGACCCCCATCGGCGCCCACGGGAGCGTCACGACGAAAGCCCAGACGATCGAGACGCCGCGGAACGCCTCGCGTCCGGCGCCGTACTTGTCGCCATAGTCATGCGAGATGAAGCGCATGAAGTTCTCGTTGTAGAAGAAGTACCACACCGAGCCGGGGTTGCGCTGCTCGACGAGGACGAACCACGGCACCGCCACGAGCAGGAAGATCGGCGCGACCGCGAGCCAGCGGACGTTGAGGATGCCGCGCGCGCGGCGATTGAGGATCGCATCCGCCAGGACGGGCAGCCCGAAGAGCGCGAGCGCGACCGGCCCCTTCGTGATCATGCCTGCCCCGAGCAGCGCCGCGACGCCAGCCGCGTGACGCCAGGCGAATCCATCGAGGAAGTCACGGTAGAGCAGCAGCGCTCCCGCCACGCAGCACGCGAGCGTCATGTCCGTCATCGAGATGCCGGCGGCGGCGAGAAAGGCAGTGGATGTCGCGCAGATGATGACGGCGAGGCGTCCGGTCGCGGCGTCGGCGCGACGCGTCACAGACGAGTGGAGGATCAGCAGGAGCAACGCGGCGGAAAGGAACGGAAAGAGCCTCACGGCGAATTCCGAGACGCCGAGCGCGCGGCAGAAGAGCCCGCCCGCCTGGAAGACGAGCGGCGGCTTGCCGTCGAATGACTGGTACTCGAGATCGTGCGTGAAGCGCGGGACGACGAAGTCTCCGCTCCGGGCCATGTTCGCGGAGATCGCGGCGTAGCGGGCCTCGCTCGGCTCGAACACGGGCACGGTGGCCATCAGGGCCAGCCGGAGAAGCGCCAGCGCCGCGAGAATCGTCCAGAATGTCCTTCGCTCCATGGGAACGTCACTCCAGTCGCGTGCGCTGGCGCGGATCGAAGGCGTCCCTCAGCCCCTCGCCGATGAGAACTGTCAGCAGCATGACGACAAACAGCGCGAGCGAGGGGAAGAGGATGAGCCACCACGCGTTGCGGAAGTGCTGGGCCTCCTGCAGCAGCTCACCGCAGCTCGGCGTCATCGGCGGCAGACCGAAGCCCAGGAAGTCCAGCGCGGCGAGCGAGCTGATCGCGCCCATCAGCATGAACGGGAAGAGCGTGATGAGCGGCGTGAGGGCGTTGGGCAGGATGTGCACGAAGAGGATTCGAGCCGTGGAGAGGCCCTGCACCTTCGCCGCCTCGACGAACGAGCGGCCTCTGAGACGCAGGAACTCCGCGCGCATGTAGTACGAGACGGAGATCCAGTTGAAGATCGCGTAGCAGACGAGCAGCACCGTGAAGGACCGGCCGACCGTCGAGCCGATGAAGATCATCACGTAGAGGAACGGCATCGTGCTCCAGATCTCGGTCAGACGCTGCAACACGATGTCCGTCATGCCGCCGAAGTAGCCTTCGATCGCCCCGACCGTCAGGCCGAAGAGCATCCCGAGCAGCGTGAGCGCCAGCCCGAACACGAGCGCGATGCGCATGCCGTGCACGACACGGGCGTATACGTCGCGTCCGCCGGCGTCGATGCCGAAGGGATGCTCGGGCACGGGGCGGAACGGAAAGCTGACCGCCGCCGGCGGCAGTTCCTTTTCGGTGACGCGCGGAGGCGTGACGGGCTTGAGATAGAAGCGCTCGTAGCCGAGATGCTTCGTGCGGCGCACGGTGAAGCGCTCGTCGCCCAGCGCGACCTCCCCGCCGTCAGTCGCCGTCGCAAGCGGCCATCCGCCGGCGGCGATTGCCGTCGGTTGCTGCCAACTGCCGTCGAGGCGCTTTCGAATATCGTCGGGGCCCTCGAAGTCGACGACCGTTCCGTCGGCGAGGCGGCTGAAGCGCGCCGTGCGCACCTCGTAGATGCGCTCGACTCCCGGCACGCGGTACTTCTCAAGCTCCTTCAGGTCGACGACGGCCTTCGGATCGCAGGGACACACCAGCTCGGCGCACAGGCAGAAGACGAAGAGCACAGCGAACGCGATCAGCGACCACCAGGCGCGCCGGATGCGCCGGAAGTTCTGAAAGCGCTTTCGCGTCAGCGGGGAGAACAGGCTCTTCATCGTCGTGAGAAATCGATCCGCGGGTCAATCAGCATGTACAGGACGTCCGAAATGAGATTGCCGATCAGCTGGAAGCTGGCCGTCAGCGCCAGCAGCGCAAGGAACACGGCGTAGTCGCGGCCGACGAGCGCATCCCAGCTCAGGCGCCCCATGCCGGGTATCTCGAAGATCGTCTCGATGATGATCGAGCCGGCGAAGAGCAGTCCGATCATCGGGCCGAGACCCGTCGCGATCGGAATGAGCGCGTTGCGGAAGGCGTGCCCCCAGATCGCCCGACGCCGCGTGGCCCCCTTCGCGATCACCGTGCGGACGTAGTCAGCGGAGATCTGGTCAAGCAGGGAGTTCTTCATGAGGATCGTCAGCATGGCGAACGACCCAGCGACATAGCAGGTGACCGGCAGCACCATGTGCCAGGCGCGGTCGAGGACCGACTCCCAGAGCGAAGGGGGCACATCTAAGTCGGAGGCGAGTCCGCCGAGCGGGAAGATGTCCAGCAGGCCCTCCGTCGTGCCGCAGAACGTCATCTTGAGCACCATCGCGAGCGCGAAGGCCGGAATCGCGTAGGCGATGAAGATGACGAGACTGGAGAGCGCGTCAAACGCCTGATGATGCCGAAGTGCCTTGGCGATGCCGAGCGGAATGCAGATGAGGTAGGTGAGCAGGAAGGAGACAAGCCCGAACCAGACGGAGACGGGGATGCGCGAGCGGATGAGCTGCCAGGCCGTGCGGTCGGGGAAGTCGTAGCTCGGCAGGTTCATGCCCATGCGGTTGACGACAAGCCAGTCCCAGTACTGGCGCAGGATCGGCTTGTCGAAGCCGAACTGCGTCTCGAGCTGACGACGGTACTCAGCGGTGACCTGATTGCGGCCACCGGCCGCCGCGGAGGACTCCGCGCTCTCGGCCGCGAGCCCCTTGAGCCGCATGAGGCGCATCTCGACCGGCCCGCCCGGCAGGAAGCGCGTGAGGGCGAAGCAGACGATGGTGATGCCGATGAACGTCGGTATCACCAGCAGAAGCCGCCTCAGGAGATATGCCAGTCGATCCATGCCACCCAATCAGAGGGAACATCCCGATGACGTGCGATCACGGCGCGAGCGTGGCGGCGGCCCAGGCGGCCTTCGCGCGCGCCGCCGGCAAGTCCGTCTCGAGGTAGCGCAGCCCCGCGAGCGGCACGCGCATGGGCGAACCGAGGTCGATCGAGAGCTCGCCCGAGCCATTCATGTGCCAGCAGGCGATGACGCGCCTACCGCCCCGCTCGAAGATGAAGCCACGCGCGTTCTTGGCCTGCGACGGCGCCGGCAGCATCTCGATCTCGTGCAGCTCGTACTCTCCCTTCGCGTTCAGGTAGAGATGATGCTCCTGCGTCGACGACTTGAGCGCCTCCTTCATCTGCGGCGTGAGCCAGCGCCGCACGCGCACGTCCTCCCAGCGTCGCATCACCTCCAGGAGATCATCGCGCCGTGGATGCAGATTGAGCACACTGAGGTTGAACTGGATCGCCGCCGGGCAGTCCCACGCCGCGGCGCGCGACGTGCCGAACTCCCACATGTCCGGCTGCGTACCGATCGTCACTGTCCCGTCGCGCAGCTTCCGTCCCGGCAGGTAGATTCCCCACCAGCCGAAGTCGATTCGCGTGAAATCCGCGCGCATGATCGGCGCCTCGTACTGGGGCCAGCGCACGATCATCTCCTTGAAGATCTCCGGAGGGAAGACATCGAAGGCGTTCGCGCCGGCCATGAAGTGCCAGCCGAAGTGGCCCTTCGCCGCGCCTTCCACGAACCGTGGCTTCCGCTTCAGGAGTTTCCACACCCGGTACTGCGCGTTCGGCACGTGGATGCCCTGCGGCACGTTCACGCCCTCCGACCCGTCGCAGTACATGAACTCGAAGCCGGCGTCGTAGAGTCGTGCGATCTTCGCGGCAATCTCGTCCTGCAGGTCGCTCTCCTGGTCGATGTAGCAGCTGTACCCGCCGTACTCGCAGACGTCGAGGATGCCGCCGATCTCGCCGCGCGGGTGTGTCGTCGTGGTCGTGCCGCAGTGCCCACGGCGGACGCCCGTGAAGCGGAACGGGCGCTCAGTCACGAAGCCCTCGTAGGAGAGAAGCTCCCCGCCGAAGCGGAGGATGCGGCTCAGCGTGTTCGTGGGCGAGTT
>CACYCW010000077.1 GCA_902773015.1 uncultured bacterium | reverse complement strand
GCCCTTCTGCGTGCCGAGCGTGTGGAACGCCGCGCGCAGCATGTCGCCCGTCGAGGCGATCGAGCCCGCGACGAGTCCGTTCACGCGGCCGAGCTTCACCATCATGCCGCCGAAGTAGATGCGCTTCGTGCGGAGCGTCTTCTCGGCGCCCGCGAGGTCGATGATCTTCTGCTTCTCCGGCGGCTTCTTCGATTCCTTCGCATTCCAGGCCTCAAGATAGGCCTTTTCGAGCTCGGCGTCGCCCGCCGTGTAGTCGATCACCTTGATGCCGCGGTCGGCGAGCTTCAGCGCCGCTTTCGCCTCGGCGTCGGCGATCTCGGCCGCAGTGCCCAGCACGACCGGGGTGGCGATCTTGCGGTCGACGAGGGCGCAGGCCGCGGTGATGACGCGCGGGTCGTTGCCCTCGGGCAGGACCACGCTGCCGTTGAGTTTCGACGCGCGTTCGATGATGTTCTTGATGGCGTTCATTTCGTTGCTTCTTCTTCGTTTCGATTGTTGTCGTTTGCCGTCGATGGCCGTCGACCGCCGTCGGTTACCCCCGCAATACTCTTACGGTGTCGCGGGCGATCATCAGCTCCTCGTTGGTGGGCAGCACCACGACCGGAATCTTCGAGCCCTTCGCCGAGATGACCGCCGTCACGCCGCGCGTCTTGTCGTTGACCTTGCGGTCCAGCTTGATGCCGAGCGCGCCGAGGCGGTTGATAATGCGCGCCCTGACCTCGCTTGAGTTCTCACCGATGCCGCCCGTCATCACGATCGCGTCCGCCCCGCCGATCACGGTGTTGTACGCGCCGATGTAGAGCGCGACGCGATAGGCGAGCATCTCGAGCGCGAGCTCCGCGCCCTTGTCGCCCTTCGCCGCCTTCGCGCAGATATCGCGGCAGTCGCCGCCCTTCACACCCGAGAGCGCCTGCAGTCCGGACTGCTTGTTGAGGAGCGTGTCCATCTCGGCCGGGGTCTTCTTCTCCGACTCCATGATCGAGAGGACGGCCGCCGCGTCGATATCGCCGCACCGCGTGCCCATCACAAGGCCGGCGAGCGGCGTGAGCCCCATCGTCGTATCGACGACGCCGCCCTGCTTGATCGCGGCGAGCGAACTGCCGTTGCCGAGATGGCAGGTGACGAGATTCACCTTCGCGAGCGGCTTCTTGAGGAACTTCGCCGCCGCCTGGGTGACGAACTTGTGGCTCGTGCCGTGGAAGCCGTACTTGCGGATGCCGTACTTCCTGTAGAACTTCGGGTCGATCGCGTACATGCCCGCGCAGTCGGGCATCGTCGCGATGTGAAAGGCCGTGTCGAAGACGCCGACGTTCGGGACGCCCGGGAATATCTTCTCGCACGCCTCGACGCCGCCGAGGTTCGCCGGCATGTGCAGCGGGCCGAACTTGACGAGCTTCTTCGCCTTCGCGAAGTTCGCCTTCGTCATGAGCGCCGAGTCGCGGAACACCTCGCCGCCGTGCAGGATACGATGGCCGATGGCGTCCGGCTTCGCCGCGAGCGCCTTCACGACCTCCTTCAGCGCCTCGGCGTGGTTGGCGGGGCCGCCCGCGCCGATGCGCTCGACGAGGCCCTTCGCGAGCCGCGTCTCCGTCTTCATGTCAAAGAGCTGGTACTTGAGCGACGAGCTCCCCGAATTGACCACCAGTACTGTTCTGATTTCCCTCTTCATTTGCTTCCTATTTCTCCACTTCGACCTTGTAGAACCCGCTCGTGACGTCCGCGCCCTCGATCGGCACGCGAATCTCCTCGCCGACGGAGGTGAGCGTGACCGTCGTGGACCAGGTCGGCTCGGTCGGCCACTGCTCAGCGAGGGTGGCGATGCGGTAGACGTTCAGCTTCACAGTGGTGCCCGGGGCGACCTGCACGTCGTAGAGGGCGCTCACCGTCGAGTCGATGCCCGCCGCAACGACCTCGGCGCCCACGCCGAGCACGACCTCACCGCCCTCGACCTTCAGCGAGGTGATGGTGAGCGTACCGTCGACCACTTCCGGCTCGAACGCCAGGGCTCCGGTGGCCGTGCGCGCTCCGAGGACCGTCTCGACCGGCAGTCCGGTCATCATCGAAACGAACCGCGGGGACTGCATCGCCAGCAGGGACGAAGACAGCGCCGCGAGGCCCTGGTCGTCCTTCGTGAGCACGGCGGAGAGGTTCGTGTTGACGCCGATCAGCTCCGCGTCACCGGTCACCGGGGTGACCTTGCCACGGGCGAAGACGTTGCCGTTCTGCTCCGCCTCCCAGACGTCCGGGATCCAGTCGCCGTCCGTATCGCAGTCCTCGATGAAGACGGTGCGGACGGTGTTCGTGTTGACGCTGAACCTGGCCTCCGCGGTGACGGGATTGAAGATGCCCGCCTTGTTCGCGCGGTCGCGTTCGCACAGGTAGCCCCACGACTCCCAGTCGTCGCGGACGAAGTTGCCGTTGGTGTCGATGTAGGCGCGGATGAAGTAGCTGCCCTCCGCCAGGCCGATCAGCGTGACCGTGCTCTCGGCCGTGCTCGTCGTGACCTCCGCAACGGGATCGCCGGTGAAGTCCGGCGTCTCGAACGCCTGCACCTTGATGCGGTTGGCGAGGTTCTGCGCCGGACCGGCGTAGCAAACGCCGATCGCGAGCTTGCGCGAGCTCGTGTCGAACGTCGTCACGTTCATGCGGAACGTCTCGCGCGCGGAGAACGGATTGCCCGTGCGGTCGAGCTCGACCAGGTTGTCGGTGCTGAACTTGGCGTTGTAGAGGGCGACCTCCCAGGTGTAGTCCGTGAGGTTCTCGAACACGACGCCATTCTGGGTCAAGCCGCCGACATAGAGCGGCGCGGTCCACGAGTAGACGCCGTCCGCGTCCTTCGCCGGCAGGCGGCGGACGCCGGAGTCGTAGACGATGTCGCCGGCGAGGTCGCGCACGCGCACCTTGAACGCCGTGTAGGTGGTGCCGAACTTCGACGCCCATTTGTCCTCGTTCTCGATCTTCCACGCGAACGTCGGCTGGGCCTTGTTGAAGACGGCGCGCTCGGGACACGGCGTCGGGACGCGGCGGGTGCGCTCGAAGCGGCGGGTGATGAGCGTCGAGAGCGTCTTCACCGTCGCATTCGTGTCACGGGAATCCAGGTAGGTCGCGGAATCCCAGTCGAAGGTGACGATGTAGGTGATGTTCGTCACGTACGAGCCGAGGTTGAACACGCCCGGGGAGTTCATCACTTCGCTGGAGAAGTAGGTCCAGTCGATGTCGAACTCGCCGTCGCGGATGAAGTCGCCTTCGTGGAGGAAGTTGCGCGTCTCGCTGTCGAACTCGCGCTGCATCACCAGGTTGTGGGCGCCGTTCAGCCCGGCCCTCGCCGTGGTGTAGCCGTCGATGTAGAAGCGCGTCACGCTCACCACGGTGCGGGCCGCCGGCGCCGTGACCGACACGAGGGACGAGTTCGAGGTGGTCGTCGTCTCGGTCACCGTCGAGGTGGTGTTGCTGCCAAGAATGATCTGCTCGATCTCGCGCTGGGTGACCGACGTCACGCCCGCGTCGCT
>CACYCW010000076.1 GCA_902773015.1 uncultured bacterium | reverse complement strand
TCATGTTCGTCCTCTCGTTGAATAGATTGAATGAGGGGATTATAACATTTACCATTCGTCCGAGTCAATGGACATGAGACGCTCTTGTGTTACTCATGCGGGGCATCTCTTACCATCCAGCCGGCGGACGATGCGGGAGAAGACGTCGCCGAGGCGGGAGATGACGTCTTCGGCAACGACGTTCTCGTTCTGACCCTAACGACCGAGAGCTGCAGGCGGTCGGCTAGCGGAGCTGGAAGCGAAAAACCAGGGCGGATTCTGCCGGGACGGGCTCGGCCAGCGTCACAACTAGCGCGTCACCGTCGGTGCACATGGCGACAGGCTCGGACGAGCCAAGCCGCGTCGCGGACTTGGCGCCGGCGAGGTTCCCGAGCCGGAGCCCTCCCGCCGTTGCGCCGAAGACGATGGCATAGACCGCGTCCCCCTTCTGCGTGAAGTAGACGCGGTTCTTCTTCGCCTCGGGATCGGCTTTCTCCCAGCGCGTCGTGCCGTAGATCGCCTCTCCGTTCGTCTCAAGCCAGCGGCCCATGGCGAGGAGGCGGTCCTCCATAATCGCCGGAATGCGTCCGTCGGCCGTCGGCCCGACGTTGAGCAGCAGGTTTCCGCCGGCAGACACTATCTGGACGAGCGTCTCGATGCACTTCTCGCGGCTCATGTAGTCGGATGCCGTCTCGAAGCGGTTGTAGCCGAAGGAGCGTCCGATTCCGCGGCACTCCTCCCACGGATGGACCGCCGAGAGTCCCGCCTTGTCACCGCCCTCGAACGCATACTCGGTCGTGTAGTGTCCGCCGTGGCGGCCGCGGCACTTGATGCCCCAGCGGTCGTTGACGACGACATCGTCCTTCACGCTCGACTCGTTGTAGAGCCACGCGAGGAAGTCTGTGGAAAGATGGTCTGCGTCCGGGAAGTCCCACTCGCCATCCGTCCAGATGATGTCGGCCTTGTAGTTCTCGACAAGCTCCTTCATCTGCGGCAAGTTGACGCGACTCGCCCATTCGCGCATCGTCCAGGGGCGGACGGGCTGGCTCTTCAGTGAATTCTTCGGATAGTACGGGTTCGCGTACTCGAGGAGAGAGTAGTAGAAGCCGCTTCTCAGGCCCGCCGCCTTCATCGCCGACGTGAACGCTCCCGCCAGGTCCCGTCCCGCCCCGAGCGCGACGGCGTTGTAGTACGCGGATTCCGGACTCGGCCAGAGCGCAAATCCGTCGTGGTGCTTCGATGTGAGAACTGTGTATTTAGCGCCCGCCTTCTTGAAGAGTGTGGCCCAGGCGGCGGGATCGAAGTTCTCCGCCTTGAACTCGGCCGCGAAATTCGCGTACGGGGCGTTGCCGTAGTGCTTCGCGTGGTGGGCAAGGAAGTTCTTGTTGCCCTGCAGGAGCCTTCCGTGATACCATTCGGCGTAGCATCCGTACACGCTCGCCTCTCCGGTCGGCGCATACGCGGGTACCGCATACGGGCCCCAGTGGACGAAGATTCCGAATTTGGCATCCTTCCACCACTGCGGCACCGGACGCGAGTCGATTGACTCCCAGTTCGCCTCGTACGCCGCAGACGCGGCGATTGCAAACGCGGCACAAGCCGCAAATACCAGTTTCTTCATGGTGTCTCCTCTCATGCGATTAGTGCTTCGGACCGATTTCCAGAACGCCTCCAGGCGTTGGTACGCGCGCCTTGAAGTTCTCCGCGCCGGGAATCGGGTTGTACGTCCAAGTCTTCCATCCGTCGGATGTCGGCTTCACGCCCATTGCCTCGGACACGAATATAAAAGCCGGCCATGCGCTCCAGACATGGCACAGACTCTTGCCCCACGGGCGCCCGTAGAAGCGATAACGCGCATCGCCATTCTCGTTCGCGTCGTACCCCTCCCAGAACGTCGTCGCGCCGGCATCGAGCATTCCGCCGAAGACACGCTCGAGACCATCGAAAAACGCCTGATGGTGTCCTGTGCGGACGAGGGCGACAAGCTCCCAGCCGAAGACGTACGGCGTACCGACAGGCGGGAGTCGATCTGCGGCCAGTTCGTCGCCGATGCGCGCGGCTCTCTCGCCTGCGGCGACGCCGAAGACGACGGCGAAGATGTTCGCCTGGCGTCCGAAGACCTGTTCATCCCCTGGATCGGCCAGGTAGAGCCCCCTTGCGCCATCCCACGCGAGATGATCGAGGCTCGTGCGCACCTTATCCGCAAGTGCGCGGTAGTCGGATGCGCGAGCGTCACCGACGCGGTCTGCAAGGCGCGCGGCGGCCTCGAGCGCCCCGTACCAGATCATGTGCATGGCAGTCTTCGACTCGGGTTTTGCCCAGTCCACGAAGACCCATCCAAGCCCCTTCGCGACGAAACCGTTTTCGTCCGTCCGGGAAATCAGATTCTCGACACGCCACTTTATGCGCCACCAGCGGTCCTCAAGAAACTTGCGATCTCCGAAATAGAGTTGGTAGAGATCGTGCGAGATGATCGTCCACATCGAGTAGGTGACAATGCCGTTGACGTCGCCATGGTAGGCGTCCATTACGGACAGCGACCGCCGCGCCACCTCTGCGTCGCCGTAGACGTACGCATCGGCCATCAGCGAGACGGCAAGATCGCCCGCCCATGGCAGTCGGTCGCGCTTGACGCCGTCGATGAGGAACTCGTCCGAGCACCGCGCAAGCGTCCGCACCCCGACGTCGAACATCTTCGCCCACCGTTCGTTGCCGGTCTCGATGCGGCCGAGGACGGCGCGGTTCCGCCCGACGGGGACAACCTTCACGTCGCGAACCGTTCCGGCGAACCGCAGATAGCGGAATGCCAGCGGCTGAAGCGTCCGCCATCTTCCGTCGGCGACCTGGATCATCGTGGCGTCGTACTCGAAGTGGTGGCGGTCTTCGTCCATCATTTCGGGAACCGACTCGCCGACAAAGAGCTTTGGCCCCCGCTCTGACGCGCATTCGACATGCGCAAGAAGCTCCTCGCCCGCGTCGAACCAGCCGTTCGTCGCGATGAGTCCTACGAACGCACGATCCTCGGGAAGCCGCTCGCGGTGCGGCGGCATGGGCGCGTAGGGATATTCGGCGACAGGACGCCACGAGCCGTCAAAGACCTGGGCCTCCCATCCCTCCTCGTCGCTGAGGATCGCCGCGCAGCCGGAAAAGCCTGCGCAGACTTCGACATAGCGCCGGCCCTCCGCCTCGTCGTACCGCGTCGACCTGACCGCGCCCCACGTCTCGGGAAGCGGCGCGTCCTTTGCGCACGTCCGACGGAAGAAGACATTGTCGCGCGTTCCCGGCAGCTGTCCGGGATGCCCCGCGTAGAGGCCCATCCGCCGCACGTCGTCGCGCATGGCATGGACGCGGAAAAGCTCCATTTCCATCTGCGGGCACATCCAGCGCTTCTCGGCCGCGCCGGCCAAGCCAATCGCCGCTGCAGAAACAAAAGCCGTCAGAATCATCTTCATCGTCGAATGTCCTCCTTACAGATACGGTGCGAGCGCATCAGCCAGGCGACGGTGGCCTTCGTTGGAAGGATGCAGGCGGTCGCGTTCGCCGTTGCTGAAGAACGGCACTTGCGCATCGGCATTCGGGTAGAGTCCCGAAAGCGCGTTCAGGTCCACGACCGTCACCGCCCAGACGTTCCCCGCTTCCTTGACGACGTTCACGTAGTCGTCGATGAAATGTCCGAGTCCGTTCGCGTACGACTCGTCCGGCTGGACGTTCGTCGGACCGAAAGTTGCGAAGCCGCGGTGAATGGGCGTCGCCAGGACAATCTTGGCCTTCGGGAAATTCGCCTTGAGATGCGTCATCAGACGGTTGATGCGACCGCGAAACGCATTGTCCTCAACGAGCCTGCGTTTCCTGAGCGTCGTCGGCTGGCCGCCGCGGTTCACGGTCTCGGCCGAATACGCGTACCATTCGCCGAGCGGGACATTGGCATTGAAGTCGTTCGTGCCCGCCATGACGACAATTGTCCCGACATCGCCCTGCGTCTCGGACAGAAGCCGCTTCGCCTGCTCGAGAACGGCATCCATCCGTGCGCCGTTGACGCCATAGACGAGCGGCTCGATGCCAAGGTCGTCCTCTAGATACCCCCAGTAGTTCTTCGTGCAGCCGATGTGGCGCTTGTCGGTGATCGAATCTCCGAGAAACGCAATGCGCTTGCGAGGCACGGAGAACTGCGCGAGCCAGCCCGCAGCCTCTTCGCTCCAGACGTCGCAGGGCGTTCCCAACCGTCGGCGACCATAGCCGTGTCCGCCCTTCGGATAGATGCGGATCTCGGACTTCACCCCGGCCTTGCGCAGCGCATAGTCGAGTCCGACAGCCGTCTCAATCTCGCAGAAGTCATCGAGCGCCTGGATCGTGAACGAGGGCGGTGTCTCGCCGTCGACGGGATAGACCGCCGTGTCAAGATCGACCGTCTTCTCCCAGCCTTTCCACGGACTCGACGGCTCCTTCCGCGGGCGAAGGTCCCACGGATAGATCGGCAACATGAAGTCAGGACGGCACGACTGATCATCGGCATCGTCGACGCGCACATAGCCGCGTTTGCGCCAGTTGGTCGCCAGCCGAACCGCGAGATTCGCTCCCGCCGAGAAACCGATCACGCCCAGACGACGCGGATCGATGCCGTACTTCTCCGCATCGCGCCGCAGGATGCCCATCGTCCGCTGCGCGTCGCAGAGCGCCCCGTCGCGATCGTCCGTGCGATACAGCAGCACAGCGGCCGAAAAGCCGAGGGAATTGAGCCATTCGGCGATTTCGGTACCCTCCTTGTTCCACCCGAGCACATGATAGCCGCCGCCCGGGAAGATGACGACCGCACTGCGGCGTCCCTCGCTCTTCGCGCGGAAGAACGTGAACTGCGGATTGACGATCTCGCCAATGACAAGGTTGCTCTGATCGAGTTCCTTCTCCGTGAAGACGAACGGCTTCTCCTCCGCCCCCGCCGGCAGCCGATCGGCCGGCCACAGCCGCACGTCCGCCGTCGCTTCATGCGACCACAAGCGCTTGGTCAACGCCGCCTTCAGCTCCGGCGTCGACACGTCGGCCGCATAGGGTTTCGGATAGGCGACGGCCAAACCAGCGACCATCGAACAAACAAACGCACATGTCATTTTCATTTCCATTATTGACGCCTCGGCTTAGAGTTTCATTCAGGGTTTAACGTTTCACGCGGAAGCGCAAGAGACGGTGGTTCTTCACATCCTCGGCGACGAGCCAACGCCCGGACGCCGCGACTTTGCCGATCTCGATTCCGCGCGAGTCTGAAGCCGCCGCAAGCATCTTGAGGAGTTTCTCCGAAGGCCTGCGTGACGAAACTCTCTCAGCCGGTTCCGTCGATAGCGGCAGCCACAGCTTGCGCTCGTTCACGTGCTCCGCCGGCGCCTCGTAGCGAAAGCGCCAGAGTCCCGCATCGCC
>CACYCW010000075.1 GCA_902773015.1 uncultured bacterium | reverse complement strand
CAACAGGGGAGCGACGAAAATGACTCAGATAGATAGATCACGGGAAGCGCGCGGGGACCTCGCGCCGGGCGTGTCGGGGCAGAGCCGAAGGGAATTCCTGAAGGGAACGGCCCTGACGGGTGCGGCGATGGCGGTCGCCGCGAATGCGGATGCCGCGACGAACGCCATCGCGGTCACGGACCCTTTCAAGGGCACGCAGGGCCTTCCGCTCAAGGTCGGCTCGCCCTGTCTTCAGGCTCCGGGCGAGACGACGATGGGCATCAGCTGGGCGGTGAGCGGACTCTCCAGGGGCGAGGTCGAATACGCCGACAACCCGGAGTTCACGGGCGCGCGCCGCGCGAAGGCCGGCGGCTACGGGCTGGTGCCAATCGACGTCGCCGCGCTGCAAGTGCGGTTGGAGGGGCTCCGGCCCGCGACGCGCTACTGGTATCGCACCGTCACCACGCCGTTCACGGACTACCGGAACATCTACGATGCGAAGCTCGGCGAGGCGATTGTCTCCGGAATCCACTCCTTCACCACGCTTGGCGCGGCTGCACGCCCCCATTTCTGCATGATCAACGACACTCACGCGCAGTGGAAGTCGTACGAGATGGTCGCGCGCAAGCTAAAGGAGATCGCCCCCGCGGCGGTCGTGTGGAACGGGGACGCGACCAACACGACCCAGGACAAGCGGACGGCGGTCGAGATATTCCTCGACCCTCCGATTGACGACCGTGACTACTCGGCGGACATCCCGGTCTTCTTCGAGAGCGGCAACCACGACTTCCGCGGTAGCTGGATATCGAAGAAGGAGGAGGTCATGCTGCCGCGCCATCCGGCTGAGCGCAAGGGGTCGGAATGGGACCTCAAGTGGAACTTCGCCGTTCGCTGCGGTGACCTGGCGCTCATCGGCATGGACACGGGCGAGGACAAGCCGGACGGCCATCCGAAATGGTTCGGCCTGGCCAACTTCTCCCCCTATCGCCGGGCGCAGGCGCAATGGCTGGAGCGGCAATTCGAGCGTCCCGACATCGCGAAGGCGAAGTACAAGGTTCTCTTCTGTCACATCCCGCTCTGGCCGCGAACGGCGGCGGAGTCCGTTCCGCCCTGGGACGGCACGACGATCGATCCAACGGGCTACGCCTACTGGAGCCGTGAGTGCCGTGACCTGTGGGCTCCGATTCTCGTGAAGGGCGGAGTGCAGCTTGTCGTGACGGGGCATAAGCACCAGTTCGACTACTTCCCGCCGGAGCCGGGGCGGCCGTGGGCGATGGTCATCGGCGGCGGGCCGGAGCTCGGGCGCGACAGCAAGGGCGAGAACCCACGGCGATTCCCGACCGTGGTCGAGGGCCGTGTGGCGGATGGCGCCCTGCGCCTCACCGTCCATGACGTTTTCCATCGGCGCGTCGTCCTCGACTGCGAGGTCGCGCGCGCCTAGACTAGATACGACGAGGAGAATACCATGCAGAATCGAAGAGACCTGAGCAGGAGGGAATTCCTCTGCGGCACCGCCGGACTGGGCGTGGCCGCATTCGCCACCGGATGCGCATCGAGCTGGTTCGTGTCGGACGGGCCGGCGTACGCCGCCCAGCTCTATTCCATCCACAAGATCTTCTGGCAGAAGCCGGAATGGTGTCTCGCCGGGCTCAAGGCGGGCGGCTTCGCCGGGGTCGAGTTCGCCGGCTATGCCGACCATACCGCCAAGGAGATCGCGAAGCTGCTCGCCGATGCCGGGCTGCGCGGCATGGGCACGCATGTGAACGGCAACGTCGACCTCGTCGGGGACGGGCTGAAGCGGACGCTCGACTTCTGCGCCGCCGCCGGCATCGAGTCCGTCACGACGCCGCACGCGAAGAAGGACAGCGCAGACGAATACCGGCGGTTCGGTCATGACATGGGCCTTGCGGCCGAGGCGGCCGCCGCCTACGGCATCAAGGTCGGCATCCACACCACCTATCACCACTTCACGACGAAATACGACGGCGTCACCGCCTGGGACCTGATGTTCAGCGATGCGTCGCCGCTTCTCCAGCAGCAGATCGACACGTCCAACACCTTCCACACCGGCACGGATGTCGTCGCGCTCCTCCGCAAGTACCGCGGTCGGCATCACTCGGTGCACCTGAAGGAGAACACGCCCTCGAAGACCGCGACGATCGGCGAGCCGCCGACCGACGGGGGCCCCCTCGTGCCGTGGGATGACGTCCTGGGCTATCTTGCGACGGAGAAGGTGGCTTGGTACGTGATCGAAGCGGAGAAGATTCCCGACTCGCTCTCGCCTCTCATCGATTCGCTGCGGTTCGTCGACGCGCGCAGGGCCGCCATCGCCTGAGCCGCCCGCGCGGCGGAAAATATGGTATAATCTACGGCAGACGCTCAACAAGGAGTCCCCAAGGAATGGAAACCGTCGAGATCAACACCACCGACATCGTCGCCTTCCTGAAGAAGCCGCGCGCGGCCTTCACGAAGTCGGACCTGAAGCGCTTCATCCGCGCGAAGGGCATTCGTCACGTCAACTTCATGTACCCCGGCGGCGACGGCCGGCTGAAGACGCTCAACTTCGTCATCCCCGACGAGGACTATCTCGATGAGATCCTCACCTGCGGAGAGCGCGTGGACGGCTCGTCGCTCTTCACGTACATCGAGGCGAGCTCGAGCGACCTCTACGTCATGCCGCGCTACGCGACCGCATTCGTCGACCCGTTCGCGGAGCTGCCGACACTGTGCCTCCTCTGCTCGTTCTTCAACAAGGACGGCGAGCCGCTCGAGTCCTCGCCCGAGTATACGCTCCAGAAGGCGTGCGCGGCGTTTCGCCAGGCGACGGGCCTGGAGTTCCAGGCGATGGGAGAGCTCGAGTACTACGTGATCGCGCCCGCCCCGAAGTCGTTTCCGGCGGAGGACCAGCGCGGCTATCACGAGTCGGCCCCGTTCGCGAAGTTCGGCGAGTTCCGTCAGAAGTGCATGCTGGCGATCGCGCAGGCCGGCGGACGCATCAAGTACGGCCACAGCGAGGTCGGCAATTTCACCCAGGGGGGGCTCGTCTACGAGCAGAACGAAGTCGAGTTCCTGCCGTGTGACGCGATTGACGCGGCGAACCAGCTCACGGTCGCGAAGTGGATGATCCGCAACCTCGGCGCGCGCTACGGCTACGACGTCACGTTCGCCCCGAAGATCACCGTCGGCAAGGCGGGCTCGGGCCTGCACATCCACATGCGCCTCATGAAAAACGGCGCGAACCAGATGCTGAAGAACGGCGTCATCAGCGATACGGCGAAGCGCGCGATCGCGGGCATGATGCGCCTCGCGCCGTCCATCACCGCCTTCGGCAACATGAACCCGACGAGCTACCTGAGGCTCGTCCCCCACCAGGAGGCGCCGACGAACGTGTGCTGGGGCGACCGCAACCGCTCGGTGCTCGTGCGCGTGCCGCTCGGGTGGTCCGGCAAGATGGACATGTGCCGCAAGGCGAACCCGAAGGAGATGGCCTCGCGCTATGACACGCGCCAGAAGCAGACGGTCGAGATGCGCTCGCCGGACGCCTCGGCGAACGTCTACCTGTTGATGGCCGCGCTTTGCGTCGCCTGCCGCCACGGCCTTTCGATGAAGGACGGGCTGAAGATCGCGGACGCGACCTACGTGAACGTCAACATCCACCGCGCCGAGAACGCGAAGCTCCTGAAGACGCTCGCGACGTTGCCCGACAGCTGCGCCGCCTCGGCGGACGTGCTGGAGCGCCAGCGCGCGATCTACGAGGAGAACGGCGTCTTCTCCAAGGCCATGATCGACGGCATCATCGCCCTACTGCGCGCGTTCGACGACCGCACGCTCCGTGCGCGCGTCACGCGCAACGAGAAGGCGATGGCAGAACTCGTGCGCACCTACTTCCACTGCGGTTGAGCCTACCGACGGCTTATCGCCGGGGTATGAAAGAAGAAATCGGTCCACAACAAAGGATCTCGACATGAAGAAGACCACGATCATCGACATACACGGACATCTCGGCAACATCAACTTCGTTCCCTTCTGGGCGGCGGACGGCGACAAGCTCGCTCGCTACCTGAAGGAGTCGGGCGTGGACAGGCTCTGCCTTTCCGCTTCGCGCGCCATCATGTACGACGTGCGGGAGGGCAATGCGGAACTCGACGCCTGCCTCAAGAGGCACGACGAGTTCTACGGTTACGTGGTCGTCTCCCCGACATTCCCCGAGTCGCTCAAGGACCTCGCGTATCTCAAGACCAACAAGAAGTTCCGCGGCGTCAAGATCCACCCCGACTACCACGGCTACGATCTCTCCGTGCCGTCCAACTTCAAGTTTGTCGACGCGGTGATGAAGAAGACGCCGATGGCGCTCTTCCACTGCTCCTGCATGCCGGGGACGGGCTTCTCGCCGCTGGCGACGATTGCGGAGCTTGCGCGGCGCAACCCGAAGACCAGGATCGTCGCCGCGCACGCGGGCGGTCTATACCAGAACGGCAACTATCCGTTCTTCCCCAACCTCGACTCGCTCGAGCGCGTGGCGGCGAAAGGGCTGCCGAAGAACCTTTGGATCGACACGGCGCACTACCTGCTCTACGCCTATCCGACGATCCTTCAGAAGATGGTGAACATGATCGGCGCCGATCATGTCGTCTTCGGCACCGACGCGCCGCTCCAGGGCCCGATGCAGATGCGCTTCATGGCCGAGCTCGTCGATTCGCTCGACAACTCGCAGGCGGACAAGGATAATATCTTCTACCGAAACGCCCAGAAGATCCTGGGCGTGAAGATTCCATGACTCTTCCGTCGCTAGCCCTGCTGTTCGCCTCGGTTCTCTCCGAGCCGCTCGTGTTCATGCAGTGGCAGTTCTATCCCGTGCGCGAGCAGGTGCGTGGCTACCTGAGGCGCTACCCTGACCAACCGCTCATCGTCGACAGCACGCTTAGTCCGGATGCGGACGCCGCGCGGATCGCGCCGCATCCGGTCTGGGCGGACTACCATTCGATGGCGGACGTCGACTTCTCGTATGCCGAGGGCAGGAGCTACGGCGTGGACGGATTCGCCTTCTTCCCGGCGCGCTACCGCGCGGCCAACTGGCGCGCACGGCTGACGAAGGTTCCCGGCGTCTACACCCAGGCCATCGTCAACTTCTGGCGCGACAGCGGAACCGAAAGCGACATCGACGAAATCGAGAAGGCCGTCCGATACGGATGCGGTGCCAAGATCGGCGGCAAGACGCTGATCCTCTCCTATTGGACCGACCGCTTCAACACCCCCGCGCAGCTGGCGGCGAAGCTGAAGCGCGCCCGCGAGCGGGTGGGCGACACGTTCGTCTACATGGCCGCCACCAGCTGGTCATCCGGCGTCTGGGACTGGCGCGCGACGGGCAGGGTCGATCCGGAGCGCATGGAGAAGATGAAGCATCACTTCCGCGAGATGCTGCGCGTCGCGGACGGCATCATCCTCGACGGCACCATGTCCAACAGCGCCGTCACCAATCACACGCGGAACTTCGCCGGCGGCTACCACCGGATCATGACGACGACGGCGCGGGAGGTTGTCGACGAACCTGAGTTCAAGGACCGCAAGCTGCTAGGCTTCACGCTCTCGCTCGGCCACCAGAACGCCTACCACCAGAACTACACCGCGAACGCGATCGGAACCGAAACCCTGCGCCAGAGCTTCGAGGCGGCGATCGCCGGACGTCCCGACGTCATCCTCATCCCCGAGTGGGACGAATACAACGAGTCGACGTGCTGGATGCCGACCCTCTACAACGGCTACTCGACAAAACGGCTCTTTCGCTACTACAACGCCGTGCTTCGGAACCGTCCGCAGACGGTAATGCCCGGCGATGACGTTTCGGTGCCGAACCTCGTCCTCTCCTACCGCAAGGCGGTTTCGCCAGGCGAATGGTTGTATTTCGAAGCTCTGAACGTACCCGACTCGTCCCGGACGGGCGTCGTGACGGTCGCGCTGGAGTTTCTTGGCCCGGAGGGGCGGGTTTTCCGTGCGCTCCCGGCGCGCAAGTTGCGCGAGGACGCCATTGACGTCACGCGGTGGGACGTTCCCTCCGAGGAACTTGCCGAGCTGACGCGTGCGATCGATGTTCGTTTCGTCGTGAACGGCAAAGCCTACACGGGCTTCCATCCGATCGACATCGCGCCGGCGAACAGCTGGAACGTGAAGGACGTGAAGCAGCCGCTTCGCGACCTGGCGCCAGTGACCGCATCGTCCTTCGAGCTTTCGGACGACGGACTGATTCGTGCGTCGGTCGAATGCGGCGAGCCGATTCGCCACCTGATGCTCACGGGCAACGGTTGCATCCAGTACATCCACAACCCCTCCAGCGCAGTCTCCGGCTTTCGCGAGGATGCGTCGAATGCTGTTTTCTCGATTGCGGCTTCGCGCTTCCGGCAGGTCGCGAGCACAAATTTCTCGTATGCGGTCTCCGGCGCGCCCGAGGCGGTCTGGATGGAGGGGAGCCGGGTAGTGAAGGGCGAACGCTTCCAGACTGACCGGATTTTCAAGCACGGCGAGACCGTTTTCCTGCGCATTCCGCGGTCGCGGCTCGGGAATGCGGTTCTTTCGGTCGACTACCGCGGGCTGCTGACGGGAACGGTTCCTCTGCGGACCGTCCAAGACCTTGACTCCTATGCCTGGGTCGGACGCGACAGCGCCGCCGTTTCGGTTTCGCGTTTCCGTTTGCAGAGTCGCTATCCGGAAGCGTTGGAGAAAAAGGCCGCATCCTTCGCCGTTTTGCCGGACGCCGATCGTCCCTCGATGATGTATGCGCTGCAGGTCGTGACGATGAGCGGAAAGACCTGGCGGTCGAAACCGGTCGTCTTTGAAAGGCCCGGCGAACGGGTACTGACCCGCGTCTGGTCGGCGGTGAAGGCACGGGCGGTCGACTGCCGGCTGCCTCGTTCGCGCGTGCCCAGGCTTGACTACGATTTCTCGGACGCCGCCGGGGACGTGATTCGTCCGCGTTCGGGGGAACGGCATTTCTTCGGGATGCGCGGATTCCTTGCTTCGTTCGCGACGCTCTGGAACCGGGGCTTTTCCACGGAAGGGGCCGTGCCGCCCGAGAGCGAGGTCTGGAACCGCGACCATGACACCCGGCCGGTGCGCGAGCGGGACGCGGGGGGCGACTGGGTGCTGCGGTTCGACGGCGTGAACGATTTCGTGACCTTCCCGCAGGAGACCGTGCCGCAGTGGGCGGCACCGACGGTAGAGGTGGAGTTCAATGCTGAGGGGACCAACCGGATCGAGACTCTGTTCGCGTCGCGCTACGACAACCGTCCCGGATTGATCGAAATCGTGCTCGACAGGGGCGAGGTCGTGATCCGCAGTCTCGTCTCCGACACGCTGACCTCGGCGAAGGAGCTTTCCTTCCGGACGGGAATGGGCATCGTGCCGGGTCATTGGCATTCGCTCCGCGTGAAGCATACCGGAACCTCCCTCGATGTTTCGCTAGACGACAAGACCGCGACTCGAGAGGCGACTCTGCCCGCGACGTTCATGAACACGGCTATCCTCGGCGGTGCGCCCAGAAGCGGAACCGAGTTTTTCTCCGGCCGCGTGCGGCGGTTGTCCATCGACCACGCGGCGAACGCGGCAGAGGAGCCCATTCGCGTCGGCGACGAACTCCAGCCCCTTTGGGACGCCTATCTCGTTAACACGGCGAAGACCGATGCCGTTCTCACGCCGCACCGGCCGGAGTACGCCGGCGTCGTGTTCAAGATGGATCGGCAATGGGAGGGGAGCGCCTGCTGCTACTGCAACATCCTCAAGGACGAGGACGAGAAGGGCGCACTTTACCGCATGTATTACCTCGCCCGGCATATCGGGCGCTTCCCCGGGGCGGAGACGGCCTCCAACAGGAACGAGTACGCCTTGGGCTTCAGGCGCATCTGCGCGATCGAAAGCCGCGACGGCGTGAACTGGTATCGGCCCGACTACGGAACGACCTTCAACGGCCGCACTCATACCAATGTCATCCTGGACGAGTACACGGACCGATCGCGTTCCAGGGAAGCCATGGAGCAGCGAGCCAAAGCCAAGCCGAACCCCATCCTCTTCGACAACTTCTTCGTCCTGAAGGATCCTCGGCCGGACTGCCCGTCGGCCCAGCGCTACAAGGCACTGTCCCTCGACTACAGGCTGAACGAGAAGGGCCGACGTCAGGGCGACGGCCTCGCGTGCTGGATTTCGTCGAACGGCGTGGATTTCGTTTACGGATGGCATACCGGCATGAACTCCCAGTTCGGCATCGGCGGCGATTCGCTCAACGTGGCGTTCTGGAACCCGCGGGAGAAGGTCTTCGAGATCTACGCGCGCGGCTCCCACCGGTCCGCGCCAGGCTCGGACCGCGAGGGCTGCTACAGCACGCGAGACGTTCAGCACGTCCGGACCGTGGACTTCCGCTCGTTCACTCCGGCGCACTCCCGTCCCATCCGTTTCGACGAGTGGTCGGAGGACCAGGGGCTCTACACCAACTGCATCGAGCCGTATTTCCGCAACCCGCGCATCTACGTGGGGTTCCCTTCGCGGTATGTCGAGCGCAAGAGCGGCTGGACCGACAACTACGAGCGCCTGCCGGATCCCGAAGGCCGGCGCTATCGGATGGCGACGACCGCGCGCTGGAGCGGACACCCGCGCTACGGCATCACCGTGACCGACTGCGTGTTCATGTTCTCGCGCGACGGAGAGCTCTTCCACCGCACGGACGAGGCGTTCATGCGGCCTGGGCCGGAGCACGCACGCGGCTGGTACTACGGCGCCTGCTATCCGGCGCGCGGGATGGTGGTGACGCCGGGTCGCCGCGGGGACGATCCCGAACTGTCCTTCTACGTGCCGTGCGGCCAGTGGTCCGACGGTCCCACGTTGATCGAGCGGTACGTCCTCCGCGTGGACGGCTTCCTCTCCTACAACGCCAAGTACGACAACCGCAATCCCCGTCGTCTCGTGACCAAGCGCCTCGTCTTCGATGGGGATGAGATGAAGATCAACTTCTCAACCTCGGCGCGAGGCGGCCTGTACGTGACGATTCGCGACGACGCGGGCAAGTCCATCACCACTGACGAGATCTTCGGCGACTCCATCGACCGCACGGTCGGCTTCAAGGACGGTTCTGTCGCCGATTTCGCCGGACGGAGCGCGGTCATCGAGTTCAGGATGTCCGACGCAGACCTGTATTCATTTCGCTTCGTGAAGAAACACGGCAAATGACGTCTTCGTCTGCAGAACCGAATTGCGGCATGGTGAAGGCTCTGTCGCTGGCGATCTGCCTGGGTGTGAACGCCGCCTTCGGGGTGAACGACGGTTGGCCGGTGAACGTGAAGGACTTCGGCGCCGTGGGCGACGGCGTCCACGACGACACGCTCGCCCTCCAGAAGGCGGCTGATTCGCTTCATCCGGACGGCGAGCTGCAGGAGCACCGCGACTGGTGCTTTGGGCGTCGCCGCTTTTTCTCCTACGGCAAAAACAAGACCGGGCGGATCCAGGAGATCCTGTTGCCGGAGGGGACCTACCGCATCACCGGCCCCGTGATGTTCACCTATCCGACCTGCGTGAGGGGCGAGGGTCGCGTCGTGGTGAAGAACGTGACGACCGACCGTGACTCGTTCTATTTCGACAGCGCGTACTGCATGCGACTGGAGAACGTTGCGTTCGTGGGCGGACGCAACCAGGTCAGGGTCTGGAACGGCAACCGGTGCGGCCCCGTGTACGTGAAGGGATGCGCGTTCCGCCGCGCTTCCGGCGTCGCCTTCCTGTGCGACGAGCTCATCCTCAAGACGGACAGGGATTTCGGCGCGGCCGCGGTGCCGGGACGTCCCAACGTCTCGCCGTATGTCATTGCGCGCGAAGCCGACGGACGGGTGAAGCTGACGGACCGCGACCCGGCCACGCTCAAGCACGACTATGCGTCCGCCCTGCACGTGGTGGAGGACTGCGTCTTCGAGGACAACGCCTGCGCGATCGACTCGGAATCCGACACGCAGATCTTCCGCGACCTGACGGTACGCGTGCCGCGTACGGCATCTGGCGCCGCCGTCAGGGTGCACACCGTCTCGCACGTTGCGCGCGTGAAGGTGGAGGTGGCGCGGAACCCTGAGCTCGAGCAGTATGCATTCGACGCGGACGTCACCATCAGCGTGTTCTCCGACTGCGAGGTCCGGAGCGACCGTCCGCTGACGGCGGCGATTCTCTCGCGCGGCTACGCCTACCGTAGCAGCATCCTCACCCGCCTGGCGGTGAAGAACATGACGCTCGACGCCGGGGAGACGCCGCTCGTCAGATTCGCCGCAGACACGTTTCCGGGGCTTGTCGCGGTGCATGGCGTCATGGATGCGCGCGCGGCGTCTCGCCGTCGGCTCTTCACATTTGCGCGTGAGCCTGTGGAGGGCGTGACGAAGGACTGGTACGAGGCCGGTGTCGCGCAGGCGAACATCAAGATGCCGCGGATGGCGGACGAGCGGGCCTATGGCATCGTCGTGGAAGGCGTGGACGGCGGGGCGTTCGACACCTCCCTGCCGCCCATGCTCGAAACGTTTCGCCGTCCGGCGACGCCGGGACTCTGCCGTATGGCGCAGGCGCGCTCTACTTCGATCAACCCAGCGGAGTATGGGCGCGAAATCCGCGTGGAGGGCGTAGGCACTGAGGATTACCGCATGACGAACGACGTGGATACGGCGCGGGTCCAGGCGGCGTTCGACTTGGCGGCGCAGCGACGCGCGGGGACTGTGGTCCTGCCCGCCGCCTGGATCCGTCTCGCCCGCCCGATCGAGGTGCGGGGGAAGACCCGCGTCGTCGGACGGGGCCTCTCGTTCGTCATCGGCGACGACGCCGGGACGATCTTCCGGGTGGGGGAGGGCAGCGACCTCGCGATTGAGAACGTATATTTCCAGAACGGCAGGCATGCCTTGGAGGCGTTGGGCTCGAAAGGTCGCATCCGCATGACTTTCTGCGCGTTCTACGACCAGAAGGAGGAGGCCATCCGGGCGGTGTCGCCGGTCGTTCCCTCCGGCTGGCGCATCGAACACACCGCAGGAAATGCCTATGCGCATTACATCTACCGCGGCAACGCCAATCCGATGCTCTTTGACGCGACGCAGGCGAACAACACGAGCGAAGCCCGTCCGAACGGAACGTATCCACCATACCATGCCTACGACAATCTCGAGGGCGGGGTTCTGGAAATGCACGACATCCTCTGCACGCCGTGGTTCTTCGAAAGCGGCTCCATGACGCGAACCTACCTGCCCCCCAAGCCGGGCGAGCACGGCGATTTCCGGTATATTGACAACCGAGGCACGCTCAGAATCTCCGGGTTTCGGTTCGGTGGCGAATGGGGTGGACTCACCCCCGTCTACCAGTTCGGGCCGAAGGCCGAACTCTACGTCGAAGGCGGCTACAGCATCAACAATGCGGCGTGGCTGGACGGCGGTCAGGCCCAGGTCGTCGCGGACTCGCCGGAGACGAAGGCGACGTTCGTGGAGCTTGGCACCGCCCGCTATACCGCCCAGCCCTCGGTCTTCGGCGCGTGGAAGACGCCGCAGGGAGAGTACAAGTTCATCAAGGTCGTAGTCGAGAACTGCTATCCGTTTGATTGAACGCTGACGAAAGGGAAATGCAACATGGTACTTCGGAGCGAACAGGAATTGCAGGGGTTGCAGAACCGGTTTGATGAAGGGGTGGGCGCGCCGATGCGTTCGGTGCGTTCTGCTCTACTCCACAAAACGATCCTTCTCTGTGCGGCGATAGCCGCACAGCTGCTGGGAGCTGCTGCGGACGGGATGCAGACAGCCCCGTCCGAAATCCTTCTGGACGGCGCGGACGCGAAGGGCAGGGTCATTGTCCAGACCGATGGCAAGGTGGTGATGGAGGGCGTGAGCCTGGCGTCGTTCGTGACGCTCAAGTGGCAACGGAGTCTCTCCAGGCGGGCGAAGGTGTTGGGAGGCATGTGGGAGCGCACCTATGGCGACGGCGGCTGGCGCGGTGCGTATGACGAAAAGGCACCGCGCGAAGGTTCGATGCCGTGGTATTTTCTTGCCAATGACGGCGTTCGGACCGATGGCTGGGGCGTACAGGTGCAACCCAACGCGTTCGCGTCGTGGAAGATCACGCCCCAGGGCGTCGAACTGCTCATCGACGTGCGCGCGGGATCCTCTCCGGTGGAGCTCGGCGGTCGGCGGTTGGAGCTCTGCACGCTTGTCTTCCGCCGCGGCAAGGATGGGGAAAGTCCGTTTGAGGCTGGGCGCGCGTTCTGCAGGATGATGTGTCCGAAGCCGCGGCTTCCGAAAGAACGCGTCTGGGGATACAACGACTGGTATTGCGCATACGGAAACAACACGGCGACGAATTTCCTCGCGGACGCCATGTGCATCATCCGTCTGGCGGATCGCGGTGGGAAGGTCGCCAATCGGCCCTTTGCCGTGGTGGACCACGGGTGGGAGCTCAACGAGTCCCGCGGCGACAATGTGGGCGCAGACGGCCTGTGGGTGGAATCCAATTCGAGGTGGAACATGCCCATGGGCGAATTCTGCCGCCGCGTGCGCGCCCTCGATGCTCGCCCTGGACTCTGGTATCGTCCGACGATGCCATGGAAGGCGATGCCCGAGGCGATGCGGCTGAATGGTTTTTCGGGGAACGTCTGGAAAGGCGGTTTCCTAGTTGACCCGACGGCGCCTGAACTCCATGCGTTCATCAAGCGCGACATCGCGAGGTTTCGTTTCTGGGGGATCAAGCTCATCAAGATCGACTTCATCACCTACGACTTGAACAACACCTGGGGATTCGCCATTGGCGAAAGGGTGATTCCGCATGCGAAAGCAGTCTGGCGCGACAAGACCCGCACATCCGCCGAGGTCATCAAGGGTATCTACGCCACGATGCGCGAGGCGGCGGGCGACGACATCTACATCGTCGGCTGCAACGCCATCGACCATTTCGTCGCCGGACTCTTCGAGCTGCAGCGGATCGGCGACGACACGAGCGGGAAAGAATGGGCCCGGACGCGCAAGATGGGGCCGAACGCGCTGGCGATGCGTTCGATCCACAATGGCACTTTCTACCTGAACGACGGCGACTGCGTGGGACTGGCCTCCGCCGGTGACGTGCCCTGGGAGAAGAACCGCCAGTGGCTTGATCTCGTGTCCAGGAGCGGTACGGCGCTCTTTGTCAGCTGGAAGCGCTCCCTGCTGACTGATCATGATGTGGTCGATTTCTTCTCCCGTGCGCTCAAGGTGGCCGCCACCGAGATGCCCACAGGCGAACCCCTTGACTGGATGGAAACTCTCCGCCCACTCAAATGGCGCTTCGGCGGCGGCGAAACCGCCACCTACGACTGGTAATCTCGCAGAGGCTAAGGCCACCGGAAGCCATGTTCATGTCTCATACTTTCCTGACGGGATATGGAGTTCGAGCTGTGGATATTCGCAGCGCCGCACCTTTGCAATGTCACTTCTTCCCCCACTTCGCAAGATTCTTGAGGACAAAGGCGAACGTCTTTTCACGCTCCCTCGCCGTCTTGAGACCGCATTCCCAGATGACGATGAGGTTCCAGCCATCCGCCGTCCACGCCTTTTCGTGCTCAGCGTCGCGACGAACGTTGCGCCGGAACTTCGCGTTCCAGAACGCGCGGTTGGATTTCGGACGCGTCGCCGTCGGGCAGATCGAGGTCTGCACGAGCTTGCGACCATCCCACTCCCACCCATGCTGGTGCCAGAAGCATCCACGAACCTCGATTAATGCGCGGCACTTCGGAATCACGATATCGGGATGGCCCGCGATGCGCTTGTCGCAGACGCGGAAGCGGTAGCCGTTCTCCCACAGCATCTTGCGGACGACGACTTCCGGCAGCGTGTCGCGCGAATGT
>CACYCW010000074.1 GCA_902773015.1 uncultured bacterium | reverse complement strand
GTCAGTTGAGGGATGCTAATCTCATCAAGCGTGAGGGCGGCAAGAAATTCGGACGCTGGATTGTGGCATAAAAGAGAATGAGCAAGTCCACATAGATTGTGATGCAGTGCCTTGAGTTGAAGGAGTCATTCAACGTCGAGTGCATCGAGACGGCATGAATGAGAAATCTACGAGGAGGCTGGCGGAAACTGTGTGAACGAGGAGAAGTCGAAATGAACTTGTTGAAAAAGATTCTGGCAGTCGTCCTTGACTGGCCGAAGACGACGGTGCTGCTCGCGCTGGCGCTCCTCTTCGGCTGGGGAGGGCCGCGCTCCGTCGCGGCCGCGGACGGGACAGAGCCCGTCCCTCCCCGAGGCGCAGATGCGACAAAACCGCCGCGCGCGGCGGTGCAGCTCGGCGGACTGGTCGTCGCGACCATCGCCGCGCTCGTCGTGGTCCCCGCGCTCTCCGTCCTCGTCAGCCCGAAAGCCAACGGCTTGTAAAAGCCAATTTCCTAGGTTCCTGCTTGCAATGGCCGTTTAGTTATGATACACTTCCCATTGAATGCGGTGTGGTGATCGACAGCAAGGAGAAAAACATATGGCACGGGCACTGACAAGACGGTTCTTCATCGGCGGCGCGGCGTCGTTCGGGGCGTTCAGCGGCTGCAGGTTCTTCGAAAGCCACGACTCCCGTCGCGGCGAGACGCCGAGCCTTCGCTTCGGCGTCGTCTCCGACATCCACATCACGCACGTCGGCGCGGACGAGAAGATGGCGGACTGGGGCAACAACCTCACGTTTCGCCACACCCTCGAATGGTTCCGCGACCAGGGCGTTGATGCCGTCGTCATCGCCGGTGACATGGCCGACAACGGCATCGACGACCATCTTCTCGCCGTTGCGGACGCCTGGTACGCCGTCTTTCCGGAGGACCGCTACCCCGACGGTCGCCCGGTCGAGAAGGTCTTTGTCTACGGTAACCACGACTGGGAGGGATTCCGCTACGGTAACAGCGTCATCAAGCGCTATCCCGACGAGACCGAGCGCCTGAAGCACATCCTGCGTCGGGACATGGGCGGCTGGTGGAAGCGCGCCTTTCACGAGGACTACTCGCCCCTCTACCGCAAGACGATCAAGGGTTTCGACTTCATCGGTTGCCACTGGGATCGCGGCTGCGGGATGGCGGCCGACTCGAGCGGCACCGATCCGCATAGGCGGCTTGAGGCCTACATGGAGGTACGCGGTGGAGACTTCGACCCGGCGCGGCCGTTCTTCTACGTGCAGCATCCGCATCCGAAGGACACCTGCTACGGCAGCTGGGCGTGGGGGCACGACTGCGGCTCGGTGACGAAATGCCTTTCGGCATTCCCGAACGCGATCGCGTTCTCGGGACACTCGCACTATTCGCTCACGGACGAGCGGTCGATCTGGCAGGGGGAATTTACCTCCGTCGGCACGAGCTCGCTTCGCTACACCGGCATGCCCTACGATGCGCATCCGCCGGCCGGATACGAGAATTCGAGCGCGTGCGGCAAGGAGGCATGGCGCATCAACGCCGGCAAGCTTTTGCATTCGTTCTCGCCGGGCGACTGTCGTCAGGGCATGCTCTGGAGCGTTTACGATGACTGCATCGTCGTGCGTCGCCGCGAGTTCCTCTCCGACCTCGACATCGGGGAGAATTGGGTGATGCCGTTGCCGTCGGCTGAGTCGCGTCCGTTCGCCTTCGCCGCGCGGGCGCGTGCGTTCGCGGCCCCGTCGTTCCCTGCCGACGCGTCACTCGAGGTGAAGCGCGGCAAGGTGAAGAGCCGCGGCGGAAAGTCTAGGGACGGCAAGGAGAGCGTTCCCGCCGTGGAGAAGGAGGGCTTTCGTCTGACGGCGCCCGCGGCGGTTCCCGACAACCGCGCGCGCGGCTTCTCGCTCGAGTTCGCTGCCGAGGGACGGGATGGCGCCCGACGCGTGAAGCTCGTCCTCGCCGAGGGCTTCAACCACGCCATCGCGCATCCGAAGGCCACGGCGCCGACGGGCTGCGCCTTCGCCAAGGACGAACTGCCAGCGGGCGAGGTCCGCTTCAGCGTGACGCCGATCAGCTGCTTTGGCAAGCGCGGCGCTCCTCTTTTCACAGACTGGATCAGGAGCTGATGATGAAGATGAGAGACGGGCAGGGGATCTTTCGGCGGATTGCGCTGGCGTCTGTCGCTGCGGTCGCCGTGCACGGTTCGCTGCGGGCGGCTCGTGTCGACATCTTCCCCCAGTCGTTTGATGCGGGTGGATGGAGCCTGGATGTGCAGTTCGCGGACGTGATGGGGTCGCCGTACCTCCTTGCGCACGGGCGGGGGATAAGGGTGCTGGATGCCGTCGCCCGCGCCACCGTGCCGGAGGCCGGACGCTGGCGCGTCTGGGTTCGGACTCGCGAGTGGGTGAAGGGGGCCGGACACTTCAAGGTCTCCATTGACGGACGGGATCTTCCGCTCACGTTCGGCACGGGGCGGACGGACTGGCATTGGAGGGACGGCGGCGAGATCGAGATGCCGCGCGGCCCCGTCAGCATTCGGCTTAGGGATCTCGATGGCTTTGACGGACGCTGCGCCGGTGTCGTGCTGAACCGTGACGAACCGCCTCCTGAAGGGGCTCTCTCCGTCGCCTCCGCACCAGTTGACGAGACCGTCGAGGCAGACTTCGTCGTCGTTGGCGGTGGACTGCCCGGGACCTGTGCGGCCGTGGCGGCGGCGCGAAGGGGACTTCGGGTCGCACTCGTCCAGGATCGTCCCGTGCTGGGCGGCAACGCCTCTTCAGAGGTGCGTGTGTGGTCCGCCGGAGAGGCGCGCTATCCGCTTGTGAGGGAACTTCGCGGTTGGTTCATGAACCGCGATGCCGACATGGCGCTCTCGGACGCGAACCGGATGCGCCTTGTTGCGGACGAGGAGACGCTGGATGTGCATCTTGCGACGCGCGTCTTCGCCGTCGAGACCTCCGATGGCACGATCCGGTCGGTGAAGGCGCTCGACTGGCGGAGGAACCGCGTCATTCGCTTTCGGTCGCCGATCTTCTGCGATGCGACGGGAGACGGCTGGGTCGGTTACTGGTCCGGCGCGGACTGGCGGATGGGGCGCGAGGCACGTAGCGAGTACGGGGAGCAGTCGGCGCCAGAGAAGGCGGACGGTGATACGCTGGGCGCATCGCTCATGTGGACGAGCGCAGAGGCGAACACAGACATCCCGTTCTCCGCGCCCTGGGCGGAGAAGTGGGCCTGCGGTGAGAAGGCCGTCAACGGCGAGTGGAATTGGGAGTATGGCATCCACCATGACCAGATCGCCGACGCGGAATGGATCCGCGATCGCCTGCTTCTGGCCATCTACGGCGCGTTCTCGCTCGCGAAGCGGGAGCCGGGCAATGCCCGACGCGTAATTGACTTCCTGCCGTTCGTGCTCGGCAAGCGCGAATCCCGCCGTCTCCTTGGCGATTGGGTGCTCACTGAGGGCGACATCACCTCACGGCGTCCGTTCGAGGATGCGATTGCATCTGGTTCCTGGAGTATCGACCTTCATTATGACGACTGCAAGCCGGGAGTCGACTTCCTTACAACTTGCCGCCAACCGCATTACGGGCGGTATTTCGTCCCGTATCGCTCCATCTATTCTCGCAACGTGACCAACCTCTTCATGGTCGGGCGTTGCTTCAGTTGCTCACATGTCGGGTTGGGGAGCCCTCGCGTCATGAACACGCTCGCCCAGCTTGGGGTTGCCGCCGGCGAGGCGGCGGCGATGTGCCGGCGACTCTCGTGCCGCCCGCGCGACATCTGGAAGGACGGGCGGGTCCGTGAGCTGCAGCGGATGCTCGGAGGGGACTTCCCCGGCAATCCGGATCCGTCGCGTGCGGGCTGGCGGATTGTCGACGACGAGGATCCCGAGGTCGTCCGGTTCGATGGCAAATGGGGGAGTTGTTCCTGCGCGAACGGAGAGCAGGTCGGGCATTCAATGAGAAGGCCCTGGAAAGGGGCCGGACTCGCGGTCTACGCTCTTCCCGTATCCGCGCCCGGGCGGTTCGTGCTCTACGGGAAGGTGCCTTACCTGTGGAATGTGCTGCATCCGTCGAAGACGGCTCTCGTTCTGCGGAGCGGCCAGACCCGGACGCCGCTTGTCTGGGATCAGACCGTTCGCATGGGCGAGTGGCATCGTCTCGGGGAGTTCGACCTCCAGCCTGGCGCATCGCTGGAGATCGATCCGGCCGCGTCACAGGGCACGGTCATCGCCGACGGCTTCGCCATCGTGCCGGTTGAGTGAACGGAGAATGGATCGCACAGGTCGCATCCGCGAATCGTGCAACCATCGCTATTGCAACGTTAGGACCTGATGTGCTAGAATAAGCCGCAGAAAGCCGCAGAACGGCAGATGGCAAGCAAAACCAAAGAAGCTGAGAACATGAGAATCAAGAGACGTGAATTCATCGGTCTTGGCATGGCGTTCGCCGTTGCGGGCTGCAAGAGCGGGAAGATGGGGTTCCCGGCACTCACCGCGGTGAAGAGCCCGAACGGGCTTCTGCGCCACATGTCGATTGGCTGCGGCAACAAGGGCTGGGACGACATCAAGCATTTCTGCGATCATCCGAAGATTGAGATGGCGGCGTTCTGCGACGTGGATGCGAACTATCTCGCGCAGGCGAAGAAGTAGTTCCCGAAGGCCCGCTTCTACCGTGACTGGCGCGAGATGCTCGCGGCGGAGAGCGATCGGTGTGACTCGATCACCGTGTCAGCGCCTGATCACCACCACATCCACATGGCGGTCGAGGCGATGCGCCGCGGCAAGCACATCTACCTGCAGAAGCCGATGGCGAAGACGATGCAGGAGGCGGCGTATCTTCGCCAGGTTGCCCGCGAGGAGGGTGTGGTCACGCAGATGGGCACGCAGTACGCGGCGCACCGGTCCGATCGGCAGGTCGTCGAGATGATCAAGGACCGGACGCTTGGGCCCGTGGAGAAGGTCTACCTGTATTCGACGCGCAAGGGCGTGTCGCGCCGCCGTCGCTTCGTTCCGACGCCCGCGCCGGTTCCGGCCACGCTCGACTGGAAGCTCTGGCTCGGCAGCGCAGCGGACCGTCCTTACGCCGAGAAGGTCTATCATCCGCTCATCTGGCGCATCTGGCGCGACCTCGGCAGCGGCTGGATCGGCGACATCGGCTGCCATCTCATATCCGCCGCGTGGATGGGCATGGAACTCGGTTCGAATGCGCCGCGCGATGTCAAGGCCAAGACGATCACCGACGCCGAGGACGGCGTGAAGGACATCGTGTGGCCGACCGCCGCGCACATCCTATGGCACTTCGACGGCGTCTCCGCCTCGGGCGGCATGCCGTTTGAGTTCGAGTGGTTCGACGGTTGCAGCGAGCCGGACGCTCTGGCACCTGCCCAGTTCCGTCCGCCGGCGGAGGTCGAGGAGCTCTATGCGAAGTCGATCTTCAAGAAGCGTCCGCACGAAGGCAAGGCGATCAAGTGCCGCGATGGATGGATACTCCAGCCGCATGGCGTCAAGAACGCCTATGCGGTGCGCAATGACAGCACGGAGGTGAAGGTGCCGGATCTGCCGGAGGTCGCCACGCAATACCACCAGTTCGTTGACTGCTGTCTCGCGGGCGAGCCGGCGCGCAGCGACTTCGGCTGGGCGACGTACATGCGCGAGGAGGTGATCACCGGCGAGATTGCCGAGCGCCGCGTGAACACGCTCCTGCATTGGGACGCCAAGGCGCGTCGCTAAGGACAAGTCAGACTCTCTGTGCGGCCAGAAAGAATTTCCCCCAAGGCCAACATTGTGTCTTGACGCCATTACACGATATAAATGCGCCCATTTGACGGTTTATTTGAGCGCAAAGATATGGTAAAATGCCGCCAAATCAATCAATGGCCACTTACGGTATCGCCGCAGGACGCGGACGGAGATCGTTCTGGCCGCGCAAGAATGCAACTTCCGAGCTCGTTTTGGCGTGGGCGGCTTGTCGTGCCGTGCGGCTATCTTGGCGTGCTTTTGCAGCGATAGTCAGGCCTTAGGATGTTTTGCCGGCGGTTGTGATCTTGTCGAGAAGGGTCTGTTGGAGTTCGGTGAACTCGGGGGAGTCCGCCGCCTTGTCGTTCCAGTCGATGAACGTCTGCTGGAGCTCCTGGAAGAAGCGGCGCGTCTCGGCCTTCTCGGTGAAGGCGTAAGTGGCCGTGATGGCCCTCTCGACGACGTCGAACATGATCTTCTGGCGCTCGACGGGCGTCGATGCGTCGTTCTCCGAGAAGGCGTTCTGCTGCAGGTAGACCGCATCGATGAACTCGGCTTTCAGGTAGGTTGTGAAGTCCTCGAGCGAGGTTCCCTCCTCGCCGACGACTTTCATCATCTGGCCGACCTCGTTGCCCTTGCGCAGGATGGCGCGTGCGCGTTCGACGCGCGGCTGCTCGATGACCGAGTTGTAGTGGCTCCAGCTGTCGAGCGGGTCGATCGCCGGATAGCGGCGGGCGTCCGATCGCGCACGGGAAAGTCCGTGGAAGCCGCCGACCACCTTGAGCGTCGCCTGCGTGACCGGCTCGTCGAAGTTTCCGCCCGCAGGGGAGACCGTGCCGCCGATCGTGACCGAGCCGATCGAGCCGTCCCGCAGCCTCATGCGCCCGGCGCGCTCGTAGAACGCCGCGATGCGCGACTCGAGATAGGCCGGGAAGGCCTCCTCGCCGGGGATCTCCTCGAGACGTCCGGAGAGCTCGCGCATCGCCTGCGCCCAGCGGCTTGTGGAGTCCGCCAGCACCAGCACGTTGAGCCCCATCTGCCGGAAGTACTCTGCGATGGTGACGGCCGTGTAGACGGATGCCTCGCGTGATGCGACCGGCATCGACGACGTGTTGCAGATGATGACGGTGCGTTTCATCAGGGACTGGCCAGTGCGGGGATCCTCCAACTCGGGGAATTCCTTGAGCATCTCGACGACCTCGCCGGCGCGTTCACCGCATGCGGCGGAGATGACGACGTCGACCTTGGCGTAGCGTGCCGTCGTCTGCTGGAGCACCGTCTTGCCGGCGCCGAAGGGTCCAGGGATGCAGTAGGTGCCGCCGACGGCGACGGGGAAGAACGTGTCAATCGTGCGCACCGTAGTCTGCAGCGTCTCGGACGGCTCCAGCCGCTCGACGAAACAGCGGATCGGCACCTTGACCGGCCACCTCTGAAGCATCGTGACGGGGATGGCCTGGGCGCTCTGGGCGTCGGGGGTCAGCTCGGCGATGGCGTCGGTGACGAGATAGTCGCCTGCGGGTACGACGGACTTCACCGTGTAGTTGCCGCGGAAGGCGAAGGGCACCATGATCTTGTGGCCGGGCATGGTCTTGTTGTCGAAGATGCCCTCGGTGACCCAGCCGAGCGCATCGCCGGCGGCGACTCGGTCGCCGGGCTTGGCGGTCGGATGGAAATCCCACTTGCGGTCACGCGGAAGCCCCGGCAGGTACATGCCGCGCTGGAGGAAGAATCCCGCTTCCTTTGAGACCTTGCCGGCCGCTTCGGCGAGCTCGGCGAGCGGGTTCTGGAGCCCATCGTAGACCTGCGCGAGCATGCCGGGGCCGAGCTCGGCCGCGAGCATCTCGCCCGTGAACCCGACGTCGGTGCCGACGGAGAGGTCGGTCGTCGATTCGAAAACCTGCATGTCGCACCGTTCGCCGCGGACGCGGACGATTTCGGCCATGAGCCGTTTGTCTCCGAGATGGGCGTAGCCGACTTCGTTCTGGGCGACGGCGCCGTCGAACTTGACGGTGATCATGTTGCCGTTTACGCCTGTGATCTTGCCTGTGGTTGTCATAAGAGTTGAGGGTATCGGGTAAATGGGGTCGCTTGCTATCGTTTGCTGTCGTTTGCCGTCGATGGCTGACGATTGCTGTCGGCGGCGGGATCAAGCCTGGTCTCTGCTGTGAGACGATCGAAGGCGGCGTTGCCGACCTCGGTTGAGATGGTGTCGCGGCGGAGCGCGATCCTGAGCCGAATTGCGTAGGTGGCGAGGGCTCCCTTGCCGAGTGGCGCCGCAGGTGGCGTGAGCTCGCCGGCGGCGTCCCACCACACGCGGTCGAGCAGCGTGTCGCGTCGCAGGACGTCGCTTTCCTGAAAACAGGCCAGGACACGGTTCTTCCAGTAGAGGGAGCAGCCGCTGGCCGCCCTACGGTAGCGCTCGCCGCCACGCGCCTCGGCGACGGCGTTGCGCAGCTGGACCTCGAGGTCGGCCCAGGTGCGCGCGAGTGCCGGGGCTATCTCACCGCCTGCCGCGGTGAACTGCTCCCACGTCATAGGGGCAGGCGCGCCAAAGGCAAGCGTCGGGAGGCTGGCGACTAGATAATCGGTTGACATTTTCGTTTGGTCTGCGGTCGAACGCGGTAGACCGTCGTCGATGGCGATCGAGGCGTGTGGTTAGCCGATCAGCTTGGCAAGGTCAGGCCGAAGACGCTTGGCGAGCTCTCTTGCGATCACCTCGGAGGTGAAGGAGTGCTCGACGCGTCCGCCATCGAGCTTGACCGTGAAACCTGAGCCCACCGTGGCATCGGTCGTGACTGAGAAGGAGCCGAGTTTCGCGAGCTGGGCATTGAGGGCCTTCGCGAGCTGCGGCCCGCAGGTGATCTCGCCAGGTCCAGTGAGTTCCCCGATCGCCGTCGTCACGAGCCTGACGGACGTCGCCTCGTCGGCCAGTGCGCGGTCGACGCCTTCCGTAAGCAGGCGCACGAGAAGGGTGGTGATCGCGTCCTTGACCCCCAGCACGACATCACGTGCCGCCTGGGAGATCGTCTCATTGGCGCGGGCGACCGAGGCCTTGGCGTCGGCTTCTGCCTCGGCCTTTGCCTTTGCGGCCTTCTCGCCCGCCTCCCTGACGATTGCCTCGGCCTTGGCCTTTGCCTCGTCGACTATGCGCTTCGCTTCGGCGTCGGCCTTCTCGACGCCCTCGCGGTTGATCTTCTCCAAGAGCCCCTGCAGGTCTTCCATTTCAACTTGCTCCTCTAGTTACATCATATAGGGTAGATTATATTATTTTGGCCGCTAAAGGTCAAGGGTCGCCGGTGCGAATGAGATGATGCGCGGCGTGGTACCGGTCGTAAGGCGGGAGACGGTGAAGTGCGCCGAGACCGCGCCCTCGGGGACTTTCAGCCGCTGGCGTGCGGACTTCTTGACGGTAACGGTGACCGGATCACCGCACGCGCCGCCCGTTGCGTTCTTGAATGCGACGTGAAGCGCGGCGGAGCCGGCCTCGCGGTCCAGTATGAGGTTGGCGCGCACGAAGCGCGTGCCCGGTGCGAGCGTGAGCGACCGCTCGGCGAACACGAGCGCCCGGCTGTCGGCCGCCGGTTCCTTCACCGTGACGATGCGCGTGACGGGCTTGGAGTGACGCGAAAGGAAAAAGGCGATGGCGGACGCGCCGATGATGAGAGCGAGCGCCAGCAGGGCGAGAATGGGGCCGCGTCTTTTATGGGGGGCGTTGCCGCGTTGCATCACCGACGAAACTGCAAACGGCAGCTGGCGGTAGAAGACGGCGCGCGTGGCCGTGTCGTAGATGACGTAGGAGGAGAGGCAGACGCCATCCCGCTCTCGCGGATAGCCGACGGAGCCGGGGTTGACGATGTAGCGCTTGCCTTCCTCGAGTGTGAAGTCCTGGCAGGTAAGACGGTAGGTGCGCCCGCTCTGCCCGGTCAGGAAGAGCGCCGGCACATGGGTGTGGCCGACGAACATCAGCTGGGCATCGGTGGCGGCGAAGTTGGCTTCTGCATCGGCCTCGGTCTCAATGTAGTGAAAGGCGCTTGGCTCGGTGAAATCGCCGTGCGCGGCGATTGCGCCTTCAAGTTCGCACGTGTAGGGCAGGGTGCGCAGCCAGGCCAGATCCGTTGCGTCAAGCGCATCGCGGTGGCGACTGACGGCCTCGCCGGCGAGGTCAATGAAATCATCCGCCCCCTGTCTGCCTGAGACGGCATCATCGTGGTTGCCGGCGAGCGTGATTGCGGCGGAAGCGCGCACGAGGGATACCGTCTCGCGCGGGAGAGGCCCGTAGCCGACGACATCGCCGAGGCAGATGATGCGCGTGACGCCCTGGGCGTGGGCGTCGTCAAGTACGTGACGGAGAGCCGACTCATTTGCGTGGATGTCCGAGATGACCGCGTATTTCATGCTTGTGAGGATATTATACACCAATGCGGCGCCCGATTGCAAATTTACCCCCTTGATTTAATCAGCCATTTTCGGTATCATATTCGACAAAAGACAAGGAAGGAGAATGTAGAGATGGTTTTTGCGTTTCTTCAGAACATCGGTCCGTGGCAGCTCGTGATCTGTGTTGTCGTGGCCTTCGTCCTCTTCGGTGGGGCGAAGAAGATACCCGACCTCGCGAAGGCGCTTGGCAAGGCGAAGAGCGAGTTCAAGAAGGGCATCGCCGAAGGCGAGAAGGAGGAGGCCGAACTCGCCAAGGACGCCGAGCCGGCGAAGGACGCCGAGCCCGCCAAGGAACTCGTTTGAGTCCGTTCGCTCCCGGCCCGTGACCGACCTCATCAGGCAACGGCTCAGGGACGTTCCGAATCGCCCCGGCTGCTATCTCATGCGAGATCGCCGAGGCGTCATCATCTACGTCGGCAAGGCGAAGAACCTTCGCAAGCGGGTCTCGTCCTACTTCCGTCCCGGCGCGCGTCATGCGCCCAAGGTGCGCTCGATGGTCGCGACGGTCCATGACTTCGAGTGCATGGTCGTCAGGAACGAGGCCGAGTCGCTCCTAACAGAGGCCTCGCTCATCAAGCGCTACAAGCCGCGTTTCAACATCCTCATGCGCGATGACAAGCGCTATCTCGCGCTCCGCGCCGATCCCGAGGCGGATTGGCCGCGCTTCACCTGCTGCCGCATCGTGCGCGACGACGGCGCCCGCTACTTCGGTCCCTTCCCTTCGGCGCCCGTCGTGCGCGCGGCGAAGGACTTCGTCGAGAAGCGCTACGGCATTCGCGAGTGCGAGGCGCTCGCGCCGGACGCCGAGTGCCATCGGCACTGTCTCGCGGACGTGATCCGCACCTGCTCGGCGCCGTGCCTCGGGCGCATCGACCGCGCCTCCTACCGGGAGCGATTCGAGGAGGCGTGCGCGTTCCTCGAGGGGAAGCGGCCGGATGTGATCGCGGAGGTCGAGAGGCGCATGCGCGAGACGGCTGAGCGCGGCGACTACGAGGGCGCGGCGCGCCTGCGGGACACGGTGTTCGCGCTGCGCGAGATGACCAAGACCCATTACGTGCGCAAGTCGCCGCGGCTCCGGGAGGAGGCTGCGGCACGCGGCCTCTCCGAGCTCGCCGAGGCGATCGGTCTCGCCGCCCCGCCCCGCATCATCGAGTGCGTCGACATCTCCAACCTCTTCGGCACCGATTCCGTCGCGTCGCTCGTCGTGGCGCGCGACGGGCTGCCCGACGGCCGCTACTACCGGCACTTCCGCATCAAGACGATCGTGGGGGCGGACGACCCGCGTTCGATGGCGGAGGTCGTGCGGCGGCGCTACGGCCCCGACTCGACGCTGCTCGCCACCTCGCCGCGCGCGGACCTCTTCGTCTGCGACGGCGGCATCACGCAGCTCACCGCGGCGCGCACCGCCTTTGCGGAGATCGGGGTCACCGACATCCCGACGATCGGGCTTGCGGAACGCCAGGAGGAGGTCGTTTTCGGCGACGACCGCGCGAACCTGCTGCTGCCCCGCGATTCTGAGGCGCTTTTCGTGCTGACGCGTCTGCGGGACGAGGCGCACCGTTTCGCAATCACCTATCATCGCAACTTGCGCGACCGGCATATCCGCGAGTCGGTGCTGGACGAGGTGCCGGGCATCGGCGAGGCGAAGAAGACGGCGCTTCTGCGGCGTTTCCGCACGATGCATGGCATCGCGCGCGCGACGGAGGCTGAGATCGCGTCCGCCGCAGGGGTGGGGCCGGCGATCGCGGCGGCGGTGAAGAGCGCGGCCGCGCGCGCGGCGAGCGAGCGAATGTGATATAATATGCGGGAAAGGGAAAGGCAGGTACACATGAAGATTCTCGTAACCGGCGGGGCCGGGTTCATCGGCAGCCACACCACCGTGGAGCTCCTCAATGCGGGGCACGAGGTGGTGATCGTCGACAACCTCTGCAACAGCTCGCGCAAGTCGCTTGCGCGCGTGAAGCGCATTACCGGCAAGGCGCCGATCTTCCATCGCGTCGACATCCGCGACGAGAAGCGCCTCAATGCAGTGCTGGACGCCGAGGGCCCGTTCGACGCGGCCATTCATTTTGCCGCGCTGAAGGCGGTCGGCGAGTCGACGCAGATTCCGCTCAAGTACTACGGCAACAACCTCGGCGGCACCTTCACGCTCCTCAAGTGTCTGGGCGAGCACGGTTGCCGCAACATCGTGTTCTCCAGCTCCGCCACCGTCTATGGCGAGCCGAAGACCGTGCCGATCCGCGAGGACTTCCCGACGCCCGGCTGCACCAATCCCTACGGCTGGACGAAGCTCATGATGGAGCAGGTGTTCCGCGACGTGCAGAAGGCCGATCCGTCCTGGAACGTGATCCTTCTGCGCTACTTCAACCCGATCGGCGCGCATCCCTCGGGACTCATCGGTGAGGATCCCGCCGGGATTCCCAACAACCTCCTGCCCTACGTCGCGCAGGTCGCGATCGGGCGGCGTCCCGAGCTCAACGTGTTCGGCAACGATTATCCGACGCCGGACGGCACGGGAGTGCGCGACTTCATCCACGTCGTCGACCTCGCGATTGGTCACCTGAAGGCGATCGAGAAGCTCGAGCGCGAGCCGCATCTGGGGCTTAAGATCTACAATCTCGGCACGGGCAAGGGCTACTCGGTGCTGCAGGTCGTCAAGGCGTTCGAGAAGGCGTCGAAGCGTCCTGTTCCGTACAGGATCTGCCCGCGCCGCTCCGGCGACATCGCCGAATGCTGGGCCGACCCCTCGCTTGCGCGCAAGGAACTCGGCTGGGTGGCCGAGCGCGGCATAGACGAGATGTGCCGTGACGCGTGGAACTGGCAGCGGAAGAATCCCTACGGGTACACGAAGCCTAAGGCGTGAACGCGCTCGAGTACGTTCTGGACGGTCTTGAGAAGGCGCTTGAACTCGAAAGGGAGCTCGGCGTTCGCTCGATCGAGATCGACCGCGCGCTGCTCACGCCGCCGTCCGCAGCGACCGACGGCGCTCGGCGGCAATTGACCGCGATCGGCGGCAATCGACCGCCGTCGACCGC
>CACYCW010000073.1 GCA_902773015.1 uncultured bacterium | reverse complement strand
CCGCCCTGTTGGCCAAGATGACTTTCCATAACTGCAAAAACTGCAAAAAGTCATATTTGCAAGTTTGCGCGCTCTGTCAATGCGAAAAGGCAGTCGGGTCAAGTCAAAGGCAGGTCGTTTCACGTCGAGGACGGCTGCGCTTGTCGACGGGTGCGATACTTGACGACGACATGACGGACGAGGAAGTAGGTGATTGGCGAGAGGACGAGCCCCAACAGGATCCCGCCCAGGAAGAAACTGATGATGACCGGCCCTGAAAGCGACATCACCGTCTCGCGCGTCCACTCCGTCGGCAGTTCGCCCATCTCCCGGTTGCCAAAGAGCAGGTTGTAAACGCACCAGGTCTGCGCCGGGTAGATGAAGAAGATCGTCAGCGGATTCGTGATGAACGTGCCCAGCGTCGCCCCGATTTTCGAGACGCGCATCATCATCGCGAGCGGAATCGACACGATGAGCTGAAGGCCGAACGGAATCGAGCAGCCGACGAACATCCCAAGCGCCCACCCGCCGGCCACGGCTTGCGGCGGCAGGGGATCGCGAACCATTTGCAGCCGGAATCGCCGCCAGCAGGAGCGCAGGGATCGCATCAGACGGCGTGGACGAAGAGCCCGCTTCTCAGCTTCGGCTCGAACCAGGTGGACTTCGGCGGCATGATCGCCCCGGCATCCGCAATCGCCATCATCTCAGCGACGGTGACGGGCTCCATCGCGAAGGCAATTGCGTTCTCGCCCGAGTCGACCTTCGCGGCAAGCTCCGCATCGCCGCGGATTCCGCCCATGAACGAGATGCGCTGGTCGGTGCGCGGGTCACCGATGCCGAGAACAGGCGCGAGCAGGCGGTCCTGCAGGTAGGAGACGTCAAGCGAGCCGACGACATCCGTGCCGGCGGGAACATTCCACGAGAGGTCCTGCCACTCGCCCTTGAAGTACATGCGGCAGTGGCGCGAACCGCCTGCGCCGAGCGTGAAGTTCTCGGTGAGACGCGACATGAACTCGTAGTCCGAGAGGCCGTTCAGATCCTTCACGAGACGGTTGTAGGCGAGGATGCGCAACTGGCTCGCGGGGAAGATGACGGCCAGGAACCAGCGGCTCTCGCCGGCGAAGTCGTGCTCCTTCGCATAGCGCGCGGCGGCGGCGCTGCGGTGGTGCCCGTCGGCGATGTAGGCGACCGGGATGCGCGCGAAGAGCTCGACGAGCTCATCCGCCGTGCAGGCTGAAGCTGACGCGATCTCCCACACGGTGTGACCGATGCCGTCCGGCGCCGTGAAGTCATAGAGCGGATCGCGGCGACAGGCGTCCGCCACGATTGCGTCGATCGCGGGATCGTCGCGGTAGGTGAGGAAGGCGGGACCGGTGTGGGCGGCGAGCGTCTCGATATGCCGCGTGCGGTCGTCCTCCTTGTCCTTGCGCGTCTTCTCGTGCTGCTTGAGGACGCCGGCGAGATAATCCTTGGTGTCGAAGGTGGCGACGATTCCCGTCTGCGAATGCGAGCCCATCACCTGGCGATAGGCGTAGAACCGCGGTTCGCTGTCGCGGACAAGCGTGCCGTCGGCGATGAGCGCGTCGAGGGCCTTGCGCGCCTGGGCATACGCCTCGGGCGACGAGCAGTCGGTGCCGTCAGGCAGGTCGATCTCCGGCCGCGAGACGTGGAGGAAGCTCTTCGGATTCCCTGCCGCGAGCGCCTTCGCCTCGGCGGTGTCGACGACATCATACGGAACGGACGCGACCGAGGCCGCGTCCTTGACGTTCGGCCTCACGGCCGCAAAGGGATGGATATTCATCTCTGATCAGAATCCGATGTTGACGATTGGGCAGAACTGCAACTCGGCGTCGCGGATGACGTTGATGAGGCCGACCTGATAACCGTGCATCGTCTCGGTACGGTTGATGATGCCGACCTGCAGGCCCTCCGTCGAGCCGCAGAAGTTCACCAGACCGACCTGCGCACCGCACATGGAATTGGCCTCGTTCCAGAGCCCGGCCTGCAGACCGAGGAGCTGCCCGCCGCCGATGGAGTTGTATAGACCGACCTGGAAGCCCGACATGTCGTCCTTCACGTCATTGCGCAGGACATTGACCTGGACGCCCTGATAGTAGAGCGAGCGGCCCCAGAAGCCGAGGTCGATGCCCGTCACGTTCTCCTGTATCGTCGAGAACGGGATGGTCAGCCGGAGACCGATGACATCGGGACTGGCGGGGAACTCGCAGACGGCGAAGAACACCGGCCAGACATTGCTTTCGCGCCGACGCTCCTCTCGCTGAGGCCTCGCCTCCTCGGTCTTCGCCGCATCCTGGGCGAACAGCGGAATGGCCACGGCGGCCGTCAGTGCCAGCGTCAAGAGTCTCTTCATGTTTTTGCTCCTATTGGTTGTTGGTGTAGATTATATACTTTTTCGGCCGAGAACGCAACCGTCTCGCGACGGATTTCGCTCCCGCGCTACGGCTCAGTCCGCCGACGGCGGCGAAGAGGAGTACTCGAGCCCCTCGACCTCGCGGGGATGTTCGCTCGTGCCGGATACGGGAACGAACGTCCCGCACCAGTTGTAGTTCCAGGCGTTCCGCGGGTGCGGAACGGTGATCTTCACGTGGTTCCAGCCGGCGTGCAGCGCGATCGACGTCGGCTCGCGCATCCAGAACTCCTCATTGGTGAAGGGCTGCTCGGCGATGTTGTTCGAGGTGGGCTCCTCCGGATGCCGCATCACGTACTTGAGCCCGGGGCACTCCCAGCGAGGCGGCGCGATGCGCGCGCCATTGACCTCGACCGAAACCCCCTTCGACACCTCCCACTCGCCCAGCTCCGGCGTGCCGCGGCTGCGCCCGCCGCTGCGCCCGTAGTGGGTGAAGCCGATCCACGCGCCAATCGTGCGAGCGGTCGCACTGCGGATCCACGTCTCCATCACGCCGACGCCGGTCTTCGCGTTGAAGTAGCTGTTCGTCTGGTTCGTGCCGTTGCGATCCCATCGCCAGAAGCAGACCGTGCCCTGCGCAACATCGTTCGCAACCACGCGGCCCTTACCGTCCGAGATGCGCCAGCGAAGGTCGCCCTGACGCACGAACGCGAACGGCATGCCGATGTCGCCGATCACGCAGTCGCGATGGAGCGCGATGCGGTTCTCGAACCGGCGGAAGCGCTCGTGCTCGGCGGTCCCCGGGCGCGGCAGCTTGGTGAGGTACTCGCTGCGGTCGCGATCGCGCGGCTCCCACATCGGCGAGGCGTACATCACGATCGCCGGGCCGAACAGGTTGTTGAGGAGAATGCGCGACGTATCCTCGCCGACCATGTCGTCGTGCCATGAGCAGATGACGGGGCCGAGTTTCTGCGCGGCGGGCAGTTCGTAGCGGAACGGCTTGGTGAACGCGGCGGAATAGATGAGATCCACCGCGTCATAGCCGCCGAAGTAGAACCGCACGGTGTCGAAAGCGCGCTCGTCGACGTCCGGCTGGAGCCCGGCGTGCCAGATCATCTTGACGCTCTTCAGTCCGTCCTCGCCAATCATGGGCTTGCCGGGGGTCCAGCCGACGGGCTCACGCCCGTTCTTGCGCACCTGCGCGGCCCAGGCGGGACAGAACGAGTCGGGCACCATCTCCCACGGCGTACGCGCCTCGTCCGTTCCCAGGTGGATGAACGGCATCTCCTCGGGCGTCGCGAGCGAGCAGAGTTCGTCTATGAGGTCGCAGACGATCTGCTTGACCCTTGCCTCGGCCATGTGCTCGATGCCGAGTCCGCGGCGGAACGCGAGCGAATGACCGGGCACGTCCAGCTCGGGCATCACGGTGATGCCGCGTGCCGCGGCATAGTCGACGATCTCGCGGAACTCCTTCTGTGTGTAGAACCGCGACATCTGGCGGCGGAACGCCCACGGCGCCTGGAGCATCGGGTACTTCTTCGACTCGAGTCGCCAGCCGTAGTACTCCGTGAGGTGCCAGTGGAAGAGGTTGTACTTGTACGCCGCCATGAGGTCGAGCGTCTTGCGCACGGAATCGAGGGAGAGGAAGTTTCGCCCGCAATCGTGCATGAGGCCGCGCCAGCGGTACTCCGGCCAGTCCGTGACGGTGCCGCACGGCACGCGGCCGCCGGTGAGACGCTCGAGCTGCCTGAGCGTCACGCGCGCGTAGCGCTCGCCGCGCGGATCGCTCGCCGTGATCGTGACACCGTCCTGCGCGATCCGAAGCCGGTAGGCCTCGGCGGCGAGATCGGCGCGCGGACCGTCGATCGCGGCCCGCATGACGGTCACGTTCGCGGGATTCGCACAGACGCCGCCGGCCGGCGCGACCTGCCGCGGCAGCGGCTGCAGATTCTCGAATGCAGCGGCGCCGTCCCCCGCGAACGCGGGGAGGACGGCGCCAACGCAGGCGATGAGGAGGCACCGGGAGACGAGCCCGGCGCCGGCTTGCCCGAACCGGATCACTTCACCTTCCTGTAGCCGTAGACGGCCTTCGCGCCGAGCTCCTCCTCGATGCGCAGGAGCTGGTTGTACTTCGCGATGCGGTCGGTGCGCGACATCGAACCGGTCTTGATCTGGCCGGAGTTCGTCGCAACCGCAATGTCGGCGATCGTCGCGTCCTCGGTCTCGCCGGAACGATGCGAAGTGACGGACGTGTAGCCGGCGCGGTGCGCCATCTCGATCGCGTCCAGCGTCTCGGACAGGGAGCCGATCTGGTTGACCTTGATCAGGATGGAATTCGCCGCCCCGAGCTTGATGCCCTTCTCGAGGTACTTGACGTTGGTGACGAAGAGGTCGTCGCCGACGAGCTGGCACTTGTCGCCGATCGCCTTG
>CACYCW010000072.1 GCA_902773015.1 uncultured bacterium | reverse complement strand
TCGTCCTCCACGTCCGCGAGGGGGGGGCTGCCCGGTGAGGGGCGCGACGGTCATTCTGGCGGCGGGCGACTTTCCCCGGCGCGGCGGCGCGGCGTGGCGGCTGCTTAAGTCGGCGACGCGCGTCGTCGCGTGCGACGGCGCGGCGAACGCCTACCGCCGCCGCTTCGGCGCGTGGCCGGCGTCGGTGTCAAGACGCGCAAGGAACTGATTGACGATTACCATAAATTGGGCGGTAAACGTGTGTTCGCATCCGAGTGGAGGAACTGTGCATGAGGAATGAGATTGAAGTGGCAAATTCAACGATAACATCACGAATTATGACGATTCGTGGTGTTCAGGCGATATTGGATTGGGACATAGCCGAATTGTATGGCGTGGAAACACGAGTTCTCAATCAGGCGGTAAAGCGAAATATTGCACGATTCCCCGATAGATTTCGCTTTGTGCTTACCAAATCTGAATTGAACGAACTTATCACAAAGTGTGATAAGTCCCAGACCAAGCGTCATTATCCAGGGACTCCTGCCGCCTTTACTGAGCAAGGTATCGCCATGTTATCTGCTATCTTGCGGAGTCCTACTGCGATAGAGGTAAGCATTCGCATCATGGACGCATTTGTGGCAATGCGACATTTCATAGTTACCAATGCGGGCGTCCTGCAAAGACTAGGTGCTGTAGAAGTGAAGCAAATCGCAATGGACGAGAAGTTGAACAAGGTTCTCGGACAGATAGAGCGCAAGGAGTTTCCGGTCGAGAAGATTTTCTATGATAGTCACGAATACGACGCATATGACAAAATTGTCGAGTTTATCCGAAAAGCGAAGTCTGACATCGTGATTATTGATGCGTATGCGGACAATGTTGTACTTCAGATATTGGAGAAAAAGCGTGCTTCAAGGCAGTCGATGCCGCGAAATCCGCTAATGCGCAACTGCGCTCAAATGATATGTTGTCGCTTGTTAGACCGCATCTCGAAAAGTACGGATTTATGGTTGAGTTTGTCGCGCAGATGATGCCGATGCTGCAGACCATTCCGGTCTACATCTACGCCGCACATCCTGAACTCAGAAAAGAATAGGGAACTTGTCTGGGAGAAAGGCGGAAAAGCGGAGCGAACATGAATAAGACTGACAAGATCTACGTCGCGGGGCATCGCGGCATGGTGGGTTCGGCGATCTGCCGCGCCCTGGCGAAGAACGGCTACGGGAACGTGGTGACGCGCACGCATAGGGAGCTCGACCTCCTCGACCCGCTGTCCGTGCGAGAATTCTACGCGGACGAGAAGCCCGACGTCGCCGTGATTGCCGCGGCGCGCGTCGGCGGCATCGGCGCGAACAGCGCGGCGAACGCCCAGTTCCTCTATGAGAACGAGCTGATCGCCCTCAACACCGTGTGGGGCGCGGCCGAGGCGGGCGTGAAGCGGCTCCTCTTCCTCGGCTCGACGTGCATCTATCCGCGCATGGCTCCGCAGCCGATTCCCGAATCGGCCATGCTCACGGGCCCGCTCGAGAAGACGAACGAGGGCTATGCGCTCGCGAAGATCTCGGGTCTCAAGCTCTGCGAGTTTCTGCGGCGCGAGCGCGGCCTCGTCTATCACTCGCTCATGCCCACCAACCTCTACGGACCGGGCGACAACTACGACATTGTGCACGGGCATGTGCTGCCGACCCTCATCCGCAAGTTCGAGACCGCGCGTGTGAACGGCGAGCCGCTGGTGCATCTCTGGGGCTCTGGTTCGCCCTTGCGCGAGTTCCTGCATGTGGACGATCTCGCCGCCGCCTGCCTCTTCGTGCTGGGGCTCGAGAATCCGCCCGACCTCGTCAACGTCGGTTCGGGGCGCGAGGTGACCATTCGCCAGCTCGCGGAGATGGTGCGCGAGGTGACCGGTTGCAAGGCCCAGATCGACTGGGATCGCTCCAAGCCGGACGGCACGCCGCGCAAGCTCTGCGACACGCGGCTCATCCGCTCGCTCGGGTGGGAGCCGAAGATTCGCCTTGAGGAGGGGCTGCGCCGCACGGTGGACGAATATCGCGCTGAGGTCGCCGGCGGTACGGCGCGCCTCAGTTGCGGATGATGTATTCGCTGCGGTTGCAGCTGAGGGTGATGAGGTAGGCGCGTTCGTCCTGTTCGCGCATCATCGAGGCGAGGAACATTGCGCGGAAGCTGTCCGACTGTGCGTCGCCTGACGTGACGTCCATGATGTCGCCGGTGTCGCGCATGATGAGACGCACGGCGTCGTCCTGCGCGGTGACGGAGGCCTCGGCGATGACACGGCGCTCGCCGTTGCGCTCCCGCGTGAGCATCATCGTCTCCTCGACGATCAGCATCATCTTGAAGATTGCGTCGGCGTCCGCGCCGTGGTTCCTGAGGAAGTCCGCCAGCGACTCGCGCGCGGCGACGATCGCGTTGTCGTCCACGACGACCGAGATGTTGAGCGTCCGCCCGTCATCTGGCGGCACTAGCCACGGAAAGCTCTTGGGATGGCGGAGTCGCACGATCAGCGCGGTTATGCCGAGCGAGATGGCGAACCCGACCGGGAAGCCGAGCCACAGGCCGTTCAGGCCGAGGAAGCTGGCGAAGAGCAGCGGGAAGGCGGTGATCGCGAGGAAGTCCTTGACCACGGCGATGCCGACCGGCAGCACGACGCGCCCCGTGACGAGGTACTGCGAGGTCAGCATCATCAGCACGGACATGAACGGCATCGCGATGGCGAGGTGCCTGACCATCGTCGCGCACGCGGCGACGGCGGCGGGATCGGTGATGTTGTAGACGTTGGGTATGATCGGCCCCGCCAGCCAGAAGGCCACCCCGGTCACGACCCCCACCGCGAGCGCGAGGCGAAAGTAGAACCCGGACATGAACTTCAGCGCGGTGGAGTTGCCCTCGCCGGCGTACATGCCCCCGACGGGCTTGTAGGCCTCGCCGAGCCCATCGAAGATGACGGAGACCTCGAGCGCCTGGAAGGCGACCACGACGACGGGCAGGTAGCGCTCGCCGAAATGGGAGAGCGTGAACTTGTTGAGAATCGCGAGCGCGACGCCCCAGAGGACGTAGGGGATTGCGTCGACGATGCCGAGCGACAGCATCTCCCCCAGGTCGGGCAGCGAGAATCGCAGCCGAACCGAGACGGAGTTGGTCTTTTTCAGGAAGTGGGTGGCCTCGATGGCGGTGTCCGCGAGGAGGGCGACGAGCGTGCCGAGCGCCGCGCCCCCCGCATGGCCCAGCCAGACGGTGAACGCGATCGACAAGCTGACGTTGAGGCAGAAGTTTGCGAGGCTCGAGAGGATGCTGGCGGTGTCGTCGCCGTCCGCGCAGATGAGATGCTCAACCAGGTACTCGAGCGGAATGCAGGCGATGAGCACCGATTGCCAGCGCCAGTAGGCCTCGGCCTGGAAGCGTACGGCGTCGCTGAGGCCGAGGCTGTCGAGATAGGGGTCGCGCACGAGGCACATCACCACATACGAAAGGACGCCGGTGGCGATGGCCGTGGTGAACGCCGTGCCCGTGACGCGCGCGGCGCGTTCCCGGTCGAAGGCGCCCTGGTGGCGGGAGAAGAGGATCGCCGCACCGCACGCGATGAGGGTGGCGGTGAAGGCGGCGACGGTGGTGAAGGGGATGACGACGCTGATGCCGGCGATGCCGTCCGCTCCGATGAAGTTGCCGGTCACGATCGTGTCGGCGATGAGCATGGCGAACCAGACGATGACGGAGAACCCCGTCGCCCGCAGGAGCTTGAAGTACTCGCCTTTCGCGAAGGAGGGTTCGTGCTTCACGGGAGCAGCTCCTTTCCGATGCGCTCGCCGAAGAGCGGACCGACGGTCGCGCGCAGTTCGTCCGCCGCGATGAAGTCATCGCGCGTCTCGATCTCGAAGCCGACGCGGTCGAGCGCGTCGAGAATGACCTTGCGGTACGGCGCCCAGCGCATCGCGGCGGAGACGGTGAGCGACTCGCCGGGCCGGGCGACGGCCAGGAGCTTCAGTCCCGCGTAGACGCCGCAGGCCGTCTGCCAGCACGTGCCGTTGCAGCCGAGCCGGGCGAACGTCTTCGCGTGATCGGCGCGGTTCATCGCGCAGGTGACGCGCGCCGTGCCGTCCAGGAAGGCGATGCCCACGCATTCCTCGCCGGTGATGTCGTGGCGCACGGGAATCTCGGCCAGCTCCGCGGGCGAGAGGTCGGGATGGCTGTGGAAATGTCGCCGCACCCCGTCCGGCGCGCTGTAGAGGAACACCGCGCCGCGGCAATCGGGATTCTCGGCGACCATGTAGGCCGTCTCGTCGTGGATGACCGTCGAGAAGTCGAAGGCGCGCCCGCCCGCCGTGAGCCGGACGCGGTGATGAAGCGCCTCGGGGACCGGCGCGAGAAACTCGTCGCGCGTGGAGACGGCGCCGGGCACGAGGAACGCCTCCCCGAAGTAGATCGCTGGGTTCCACGTGCTCCACAGCGCGGACGCGCCTGTCCGCGACTGCGCTGTGTCGAAGTCGAACTCGATCGCGAGATGCGCTCGCGCGGGCGCGTGCAGCGCGGCGATCGCCTCCACCAGCCCGGGGTTCATGCCGAAGCCGTGCAGGACGGGGATTTCCGCGCGTGGCCGCAGTTCGTCCTGAAGTTCCGCCGCGTAGCGCGCGACGGAATACCGTCCTTCGCCCTGCCACTCGAAACTGGCGTCCATGTAGGCGAGGCGGTGCCGTTCGCAGAGGTCGATCAGCGGACCCGTGGGCGCGGATGAGAGATTGACCACGGCATCGAACTCGCTGCCGCGCGCCGCGATAATGTCCTCGCCGCGTTCGCCGTCGCGACTGTCGCAGAAGGAGAGAGGTGGCCTCTCACCGAGCGAGTCGAGCAGCGCCACGAGTGCCTTGGCGATGTTGCCGTTACCGACGATGAGCGTGCGCATGCGGACGGTCCTGTCGAGCGGTGGGTCGTCAGGCCAGCGCTCTCGTTCACGCGGTTCGGAGCTGGCGCAGGACCTCTCCGAAGGTGTTGAGCAGTTTCTTTGACTCGAAGCGGTCGATGTAGCCGTCGACGAGGAACCCCTCCAGCTTCTCCGTCAGCGCGGTGAAGTTGCCGTACTCGGCGTGCTCCTCCAGCCAGCGCTTGATGACGCGGGCCTCGTCGGTGTCCACGGTAGAGTCCTGGAGAATGCCCTTCGTGAGCATCCAGAACTCGTCACTCAGTTCTTTTCTCGTGTAAGCCATGCGCAGTATTCTACCATAATTGCGCTGAGTACACAACTATCGGCGTCGCGCCCGCGCCGCGGCCTCGGCAGCTTTCATCTGGTTGCGCGCGGCACTGCGCTGCGCCTGGGCGCGCGCAGCATCCGCCCGTGCCTGGTTCTGCATCTGGACGCGTGCCGCGTTCTGCTGCGCACGCATGCGCGCGGATTCCGCCTGTGCCTTCGCCCGCGCGGCGTCCTGCTGCGCGTGGTACTGCGTGCGGATGGCCTCGCGCTGCACATGGGCCTTCTCGTCCGCCACCGCCCTCTGGAACCGAGCCTTTTCCGCCACGCGTCTCGCCTCATGCCGCGCCGCCTCGTGGCGGCGGTAGGACTCTATCGACTCGCGTCTCGGCGGCGGATGATGAGGGCCTCCGTGATGATGCGGGGGGCCCCAGGCGCCGCCATGCGCGGGCGTTATGACCACCGGGTCATCATAGACCGTGATCGTCGAGTAGCCCGACATCGGTGCTACCGGGTAGGCTGCCCCCGCCGGCACCTGATAGACCTCGGTCGCCGGATACGCCGGCTCCACATAGGTCGTTGAGTACGCCGGCGGCGGGGTCGGATAGCTCGAGACGCACCCGGCGAGCGCAATCACGGCAGCGGTTATGGCGAACGTCATCCTATTCATGTTCATGGCCATACTATACCAAAATCCTCTTGCCGTGTAAATGGGGGATTCTCACTGAGTGGCTGCGGCACGGCGTCTTCGAACGCGACGACTACGCGATCGAGCGATTCACCGACCTCGTCTTTGGCGCGCTGGCGGCCTATGACTGGCCGACGCTGGTCGTCGGCGACAGGCCTTGACACCAGCCACGACATCACCTTGCCGGGCGGCAGGGTCTACGCATTTGGAAATTGACAATCCGTGTGAAACTGGCGGATGAAAAATTGACAATTCGTGCAAAATGCGCATTGTAAAATATGACAGATTGTGACTTTCTCGTCTCCAAGTCGAAGCTGGCGAAGAAGAACAACGTTATCGCAATTGAAGTCAAAAGCGGAAAGAACGTGACACACCGA
>CACYCW010000071.1 GCA_902773015.1 uncultured bacterium | reverse complement strand
CCACGTATCGTTCCAGTTGAGGGCGACGGGGTTGCGCTGGGGCTTCACGTTGAACATGAGCGTGTCGAACTCCGACCACTGCGTCCAGGACACCGCCAGGCCGAGGTGCCAGGTCTTGACGACATCCCAGTTGATGCCGCCCGTGATGGACTGCGGCAGCGTTAACGACGAATTTGCGCCGCCGGACATCGCTGCAGCGGTTCTCGCCGCCGCCGGATACCGTGGGTTGGCGCTCGTGTCGCCGCGCACGTTCACCGGTATCGGCGCCTTGTAGACGACGCCGACGGAGAGATTGTCGAGAATGTCGTACTTTGTGCCGACCTGCCAGCCGATGGAATCGAAGCGGTTGTCGCCGCGCAGCTGGTAGTTCATGACGCCGAAGTTCTTGTACTGCTCGAAGTCGAAGTAGAGCCAGCGCATGCCGGCGCCGATCGACCAGTCGTCCGTGACCTTGTAGGCGATGTTGGGGTTGAGCACATAGCCCTGCACCGTCGTCTCCGTGGAGTTCCAGGCGATGGGGCCGTTCTCGTCGTAGGCCGTGCCGAGGCCGTACTCGGCGTCGCCGGCGAGACCGAAGGTGAAGCCGTAGGGGAGCGGCACGGCGAGCTGGAAGTGCGGCAGCCAGAACATGCCGGCGTCGACCGTCTGATCGCCGAGACAGCGCCCGTTGTTGTAGACGCGCATGTTGGCGCGGGGATGCTCGGTGATGAAACCGGCCGACACCGTGATGTTGGTGAGGTCGGTGAGGGTAGCCGGGTTGTTGAAGTTGGCCGAGGCGTCCATCGCCTTGCCGACGAGGGCTCCGCCCATCGCATGGCTGATGGCGCTGGGCTGATAGAGAGCGAACCCGCTGCCGAAGGCATACGTCGAGACGAGCGACGCAGAGAGCATTGCTAGTGTCTGTTTCGTATTCATGGGTGGATATTATACCAAAATTTAGGGCGCAATGACGGACTCCCTATGTACCTCAAACGGGGGACATGCCCCAGTCACCTGTGGAAGAGCTTCTTCATCTCGGCGATTCGGCTCTTGTCGGCGACCAACACCGAGTCAGGCGTCGTGACGACGACGAGGTTCTTCACCCCGAGGAGCGAGATGCGCGCCGAGCGTGCGACGCAGATGTTGTCATCCGCCTCGACGACCGTGCAGGGGCCCTCGCGCACGTTTCCGCGCGAATCATGGGGAAAGTAACGGTCGAAGGCGCCGTAGCTGCCGACGTCATCCCACCCGAAGTCACCCTTCACCACCGCGACGCGCGCGAGCTTCTCCATCACCGCGAAATCGAAGGAGATGCGCGGCAGCGGCTCGTAGACGCACCGAAGCGAGGCTGGCGAGAAGCGGCGGAGCGAGGTGATCGGCAGGAGCGCGGGCGCGTGCGCCGCGAACGCCGCGCGGAAGTCGGCCGCGCGGCCGATGAACATACCGGCGTTCCAGAGATACCCCTTCCGGAGATACGCCTTCGCCCGATGCTCGTCCGGCTTCTCGACGAAGCGTCCCGACGAGGGATCGACGTAACCGAAGCCGGTCGCCGGATACTCGGGGTGGATTCCGATCGTGACAATCGTCCGCCTGCGCCGCGCAGTCGCGATCGCCGCGCGCAGGGTCTTGCGGAACTTCACCGGCCGTGCGACCATCTGGTCGGACGGGAAGAACGCGAGGACCGTCTCGTCGGCGGCGGGCTCATCCGTGCGATCTCCGTCTCCGCCGAGCGCCGCCGCGACACCGAGGGCGACGGCCGCTCCCGTGTCCCGGCGCATCGGCTCGCCGATGATGTTCGCTCGCGGCAGTTCAGGCAGCTCGCGCCTCGTCGCCGCGACGAGCGCCGTCGAGGTGATCACATGGACATCCTCGGGGCTCACGAGCCCTTCCAGGCGGCTGACGCTCTGGCGGATGAGGCTGTCGCCCCCGAAAACCCGCAGGAACTGCTTCGGACGCTCCGGCGTCGAAAGCGGCCAGAAGCGCTCGCCCGAGCCTCCTGCGAGAATGATGGCCTTGAATCTCATGACTTGCTCCGTGCGAACCTTCCCCGCGAGAGCGCCGCGCCGACGATGAGCAGCACAAGTCCCGGGATGAGGAAGAACTGGTAGCGCTCCGCGGCACGTTCGGCCTCCTCGTTCTGCTCCTTCGCCGCGACCTGACGGAGGAACCGCCGGTAGATCGCCCCGAGCGTCGTCTCGGCCGTTCCGGCCGTCGCAAGCGGCACATAGCGTCCCTTGCTCGCCTCCGAGACGGCCTTCAGCGCCCGCTCCTCGAGCTTCACCATCACCGTCTCGCCCTTGAACTTCATGTCGCCGCGGCCATCCTCAGACGGGATCGGCGCGCCTCGCTTCGGGTCGCCGATGCCGACGGTGAAGATCGGGATGCCGCGCTTCCGCGCCAGCTCCGCGTTGGCCATGGCCTCGCCCCTCAGGTCGCCGCCGTCGGAGATTAGGATGATCGCGTTGTGATCGTCAGCCGCCGGGTCAAGCGCCTCCAGCGCGGCGCGGATGGCGCTGCCGAGATCCGTCTCGCCGCGCGGAGCCGATTCCGGCGTGAGCTGCTCGAGCGCACCGCGCAGGTAGGCGTGGTCGGTCGTGAGCGGGCAGATGATGACGCCGGTGCGACGGAACGCGACGAGCGCGCAGCGGTCGCCTTCGAGCGAGTCGATGAGATCGGCGACGTCGGCCTTCGCCCGCTCAAGACGGTTCGGCCGCACGTCCGCCGCGAGCATCGACCGCGAGACGTCGATCGCGACGACGACATTGCGCGAGCGCTCGACCGTGCGCTCCATCGTCTTTCCCCATTGCGGACGAGCCGCGGCGAAGAGCACAAGCGCGAGCCCGATGAGAATGAGTCCCATCTGGAGACCAGCAGCCGGCACCCGCGGCACGGAGAGCGTGATGCGCGAAAGCGCCTTCTCGCGCCGCGCCCGCAGGAACGCCCAGAAAAGCCCCGCGACCGGAACGATCGCCGTCAGAATCAGAAATATCGGGTTGACGAATCGCATGATTACCCTACTTGTCCTTCACTCCTTCACCATGCCACGGCTCTGCCGCGGGGACGCGGTCGAGGCCGGCGGCGATGCGTTGGCGCACCGCCTCGAAGACGAGTATCGTCGCCGCGGCGGAGACGTTGAGCGAGTCGGCGAGCCCCAGCATCGGGATGCGCACGCGCAGGTCCGCCCCGTCCATCCACTTCGCCGTGAGCCCGTACTGCTCGGCGCCGAGCGCGATGGCCACGTTCCCGGTCAGGTCGACCTCGAAATGCAACTTCTCCGCGTGCGGCGTAGCCGCGAGAATGCGAAAGCCCCGCGCCTTCAGGAACGCGAGAGCGTCGTCGGACGACGCCTCGACGATCGGCACCGAGAACATCGTGCCCGTCGAGGCCCGCACCACGTTCGGGTTGTGGATGTCCGTCGTGCGATCGCAGACGATCACCGCGGCGACCTTCGCCGCGTCCGCAGAGCGGAGGATCGTGCCGAGATTGCCCGGCTTCTCGATCGCCTCCGTGACGATGACGAGCGCGTTCTTGGGTAGGCGCAGGTCCTCCAGGCGGATCGAAACGTGGGGGCCCACCATCAGGAGACCGTCCGGGCGCTCCTTGTAGGCGATCTTCGCGAAGCAGGCGCGCGAGCACGAGTAGACCTCCGCGCCGAGCCGCGCGCACTCCTCCACGAGCCCGGGCTCGTTCTCGTTCTTGAGGTAGCAGTCGGGGCAGTGGAAAATCGCGCGCGGACGGTACCCGTTGTCGAGGGCGCGCCGGCACTCCCGGTAGCCCTCGACGATCATCTCGCCCGACTCCTCGCGCGCGGCGCAGTTCCGGAGACGCACCACGTACTTCAGCTTCGGATTGCTCGGGGAGGTGATCTCCATCTACTTATTCTCGATCGCGTTCTCAATCGCGAACGCGCCGAGCGGCAGGCAGGCGTCGCTGTAGAGCGCTCCGAACCACGGCGCGGAATGCAGATAGCGCAGTTTCGTCGGCGCGGTCACACCCTCGGCGGCAACGATGACATCCGCCCCATTCAGCGTGCCGAGGCGCCGCTCTTTGCCATTGCCGTCCTTTGAAACCTGGATGTTCACGATCTTGCCCGGCTTCCAGACGCCATCCGCCCCGCAGATCTCGAAACCGACATCCGTCGAGCGATCCGGGTTGTAGACATACCAGCCGACGGCGTCGTTGAACGAAAGGATGAAGCGATCGCCGTCGATGCGCCAGCTCTTCAGCGTCGGCGAGCGATCCATGACGGAGGCCCAGCCGTAGTCGCGCCGCAGCGCGTGAAGCGAGAGTCGCTTCGCGACGGTGCGCTTGTCGTTCGGGTGGATGTCCTTCAGGTTGCCGACATCGTTGATGATCGCGATCTCGGCATTCTTCTCCTCCGCGGCGAACTGCGCCTGCGCCATCTGGATGTTCGCGATTGAGGGGTTGCCCCATGGCGCGAGCTGCACGAAGTATAGCTTCAGGTTCGGATTCGCGAATTCCTTCGCCCAGCCGTTGTAGAGCGCGTGCATCTTGTTAGCGTAGCGCGGATACTCGTCTGCGTTGCTGCAACCCTGATACCAGATGAAACCGCGGCACGCCATCGGCGCGTAAGCCGCCACCATGCCGTTCCAAAGCACACGCGGCTGCTTATGCCACGCATTGACCGCGCCCTTCTTCATCTCCGGCTTCCAATCCTTCCTCTCAATGATTTTCCAATCCCGATCGGCGTCGAGATCCTTGAGCCCCTCATAACCGGACCGCGGCGTCCAAGTTTCGATGTTCGTGCCGCCCCACGAGCTGTCCACGAGACCGATCGGAATGTCGAGCGCGTTCGCGAGCTCCAGCGCGTAGTAGTAACCCATGGCGGACGGCATCCGCACGCCCTTCTGGAACGCCGCGTAGAGATCGGGCGTCATCTTGAGCCACTCCACCCTGTAGCCGGTGCGCGGCTCCTCCGAGGCGACGAGCGGCGTCTTGACGAGGCGGACGAACGGCTTGTTGACGCTCGTGAGCATCATCGCCCCCCAGCCGTCGCGATAACGCGGGTTCGAGCCCCAGATGGGACAATCCGTGTTCGACTGTCCCGCGCACATCCAGACCTCGCCGACGAGGACGTCCCTCACCGCAATAGTCTCGCCCGCGCCTTCGGTGACGGTCATCACACGGGATTCCTTCGACGCAGCCATGGCGGGTAGCTCGACCTTCCAGGTGCGGTCGGAACTGACGGCCGCCGAAGCGGAGGCACCGGCGAATCTGACGGTCACGACGCTCCCCGGCTCGGCCGTGCCCCAGATCGGCACAGGCCTCTCACGCTGGAGCACCACCCCGTCGGAGAACGGCGTTCCCATCTCGATTTTCGCAAAAAGCGGCAGGGCGCACACCACCGCCGCAACCATCACCACGGCACTCTTCTTGTCAATTCGTCTCATTGTCATCTCCTATTGACGAGTATTCTACCATTTATCGTCCTCAGGTGTCAATCGAAAGGCTGGCTGGGTGGCGGGGCGGACATCATAGCCGCGGAGATTTTGATATAATATCACCATGAGAAGAGCCTGGAGCCTGTTGCCGGAGGAATGGAAACCGATCCTGACGGATCACGGGCTGCGTCCGTTCCGCGCCGACCAGATTCTCCAGTCCCTCTACCGCGACTTCATCGCCGACTGGGATGCCGCGACAACGCTGCCAAAGGACTTTCGCGAGACACTCAAGCGCGAGTTCCCATTGACGCCCTACGAGACGCTCGACGTCTCGAAGTCGGCGGACGGTACGCAGAAGCTGCTCATCGGCTTTGACGACGGCAATTCGGTCGAGACCGTGCTCATCCCGGCGACCGGACGCTTCACCCAGTGCATCTCCACCCAGGTCGGCTGCGCAATGGGCTGTGCCTTCTGCGCGAGCGGTGCCCACGGGGTCGTGCGGTCGCTAACGGCAGACGAGATCGTCGCAGAGTACATGGCGGGGCGCGCCCACGGCGAGATCACCAACATCGTCGTGATGGGCATGGGCGAGCCCTTCGCCAACTACGACGAGACGCTGCGCGCCCTCCGGCTCATCAACGCCGGACGCGGTCCGAACCTCGGCGCCCGCCACATCACCCTCTCCACCTGCGGCGTCGTGCCCGGCATCCGCCGCCTCGCCACGGAAGGCATCCAGTTCGAGCTCTCCGTATCCCTTCACGCCCCGAACGACGAGCTGCGCACGCGACTGATGCCGGTCAACGCGAAGTGGCCGATAGACGAGCTGCTCTCCGCCTGTGCGGACTACACCGCCGCCACGAAGCGCATCATCACGTTCGAGTACACCGTCATCCGCGGCGTCAACGACTCGCGCGCGTGCGCCGAGGAACTCGCGCGACAGGTCCGCCGCGTACCGATGGCGAAGGTGAACCTCATTCCGCTCTCCCCCGTCGAGCACCGTCCGGATCTCGGCACGCCGGACGAGGCGACGATGCTCCTCTTCCTCGACGTGCTGATGAAGAACCACGTGCAGACGATGCTGCGCCGCTCACGCGGCAAGGACGCGAACGCGGCATGCGGTCAGTTGCGGCTCCGTCACGCGCGGAGCGCGTCCGCCAACTCATCGAACCGCTCGAGCCGCACGGTGTAGGTCGCCTCACGCAGACGGCCGAAGCCGAAGGCGCAGAAGGCGCCCTTCACACCGGCATTCGTCGCGCAGGCCATGTCGGTCCAGCTGTCCCCGACCATCCAGTCATCTGGCGAGAGCGCATGGCCGCCGAGACGCTCGGCGCAGGCGCGAATCGAGTCGGCGCTCGGCTTGAGCACGAAACCGTCGCCCCCCGCCACGACCGCCGCGCCGAAGAGGTCCGCAAGGCCGAACTTCTCGAGTATCAGGTGCACCGCGAAATTGGGCTTGTTGGTGTTCACCCCCATGAGCCAGCCGTCGCGCCGCAGTGCCGCGAGCGTATCCAGAACGCCGGGATAGGGCTGGACGCTCTCGCAGCAGTGCTCGGCGTAGTGGCTGCGGAAGATCTCCCAGAGTTCCTCGTAGGGGCGTGGCATCGCGGCGGCGGGACCGAGACATTCGGGGATGCCGTGCTCGAGCAGGTAGCGCGCACCTTGGCCGACGTGCGCAATCACGTCTGGGGACGACCATTCGGCGAGGCCAAGGTCGCGCCGCGTGTGGTTCACTGTCGCCGCGAGATCTGCCTTGGTGTCGAAGAGCGTCCCGTCGATGTCAAAGAATACTGCGTTCATCTGAAACTCTTTGTCTTTCGTCGAGGCATATTTTATCACAAAGTATGGTATAATGGGGGCATGAAGATTTCAGAGACGATCCGTCCCTGCTGCCTCACGGTCGCCGGAAGCGATTCGGGCGGCAACGCCGGGGTGCAGGCCGACCTGCGCGCGTTCCACGCGTACGGGCTGCACGGCTGCACCGTCATTGCCGCGCTCACAGCTCAGAATCCGCGCGCGGTGAGCGCGATCCACTCCGTGCCGCCGGACTTCGTGGCCGCGCAGCTCGATGCCGTGCTCAGCGTCTACGCGATTCGCGCGCTGAAAACCGGTATGCTCTCCGACCCCGGCGTCATCGAGACGGTCGCCGACCGTCTCGCACGGCATCCGGAGATCGCGAAGGTGATCGACCCGGTGATGGTGGCGACAAGCGGTGCGCCGCTCGCCGGGGAGGACGCGATTCGCGCCTCACGAGCGCGCCTCCTGCCGCTCGCGACGGTGATCACTCCGAACGTGCCGGAGACGGAGATCCTCGCGGGTCGCCGCATCACGTGCCGCGCGGATGTCCGCGCCGCGGCGCAGGCGCTCAGCGAGGAGTTCGGCTGCGCGGTGCTCGTCAAGGGCGGACATGCCGTCGGCGACCTTGCCGCGGCGGAGGACACGCTGTGCGTTGACGGCGAATTCAGGGCCTACGAGCTACCCTGGGTGGCGGACCCGGTCTCGACGCACGGGACGGGCTGCACACTTGCCGCCGCGCTCACGGCCGAGCTGGCTCTAGGGCATGACCTCCCAACGGCTGTCGAAGGCGCAAAGCGTCACGTGCATCGCGCGATCGCCGACTCCTTCCTCGTCGGAGAAAACTGTGGCGTGCTTGGCTTCGCCTCCGACTTCTATCCCAAGAACCAAAAAGACGGACGCGTCACGACACCTTGTTGTGGCGTTTGCGGATCTTCGCCGACGTGTTCTTGATGCCATCAATCATGTCCTGGATCTCCTGTTCGGTGAGCCGGGGATGCATCGGCAGGTTGAACTCGCGCTTGTAGAAGAACTCGCTCGCCCGCGGGCACTGGTCGGGATCGTAGCCCATGCGCTTCAGACCAGTGAAGTGGAACGTCGGCTGGTAGTGGAGGATGCCCTGGACGCCCTCCTCCTGGTAGAGGCACTGGAGGAACTCGTCACGCGACCCGCCGAGTTTCTTCTCGTCGACGCAGACCGTGTAAAGGTGGAAGCTATGGTAGCAGTTCGGATCCTCGTAGACGGCCTCGACGCCCTCGACATCCTGGATGCCGGCGGTGATCTTGTGGGCGATCTCGCGGCGCTTGGCGACGAGCGAATCGAGCTTGTCGAGCTGTGTGCAGCCGACGGCGGCCTGAATCTCGTTCATGCGATAGTTCGAGCCCCAGTGCCCGTTCCACGGGATGACGTCGAAGTGCGCCGGCATCCAGTACTGGATCGGGTCGGTGCGACGCATGGTGATCTTGCCGAAGTGCCAGACGGGGTCGTTCTTGTCCGCCAGTTGGTCGTTCCACGTCTGCGGCATGTTGCTCATGCAGCGGAGGTTCTGGATGCCCTTGGCGTACTCGTCGTTGCTCGTCGTGATCATG
>CACYCW010000070.1 GCA_902773015.1 uncultured bacterium | reverse complement strand
TTTGTGCGCAACAGCTCTGGGCAGTATCCCTATAGCTGCGTGTACTGGAAGAAGAACAGCGACGGCAAGAAGGTCGAGGCCAAGTTCACCGGGCGGAGCGGTGGCTCGGCGATGTCGAATTCGAAGTTCCGCGACCTGGTTGACAAGTACGCCCAGGCCGGGAAGTACGCGAAGGCGCACGTTCTCACCGTCGTTTCGGACGTCGCGAGTTGTGCCGTCTCTGGCGGCGGGACGTACAAGACGGGGAAGACGGCGACGCTGAAGGCGGCCGCAGCGAATGGGTATGTGTTCTCGGGCTGGTATCTCGCGAACAAGACGCTGCTTTCGCAGAGCGTGAGCTACTCCTATACGATGCCGGGTGATACGGCCTCCGTCACGGGGCGGTTCATACCGAAGGGGAAGGACTGGGCGAGGATCTCCTACGCGATGCTGTCCGAGTACGCGAAGTCCACGGCGATGGCGGAGGTGGAGGTGACGGCGAGCGGCGGCAGTCTGCCATCCGTCAGCTTCTCCGGGCTGCCGAAGGGAATGAAGTACTCGTCCGGCAAGGTCGCGGGCAAGCCGACGAAGAGCGGGATCTACAAGGTGATCGGCAAGGCCAGGACGGCCGGCGGGGCGGTCGCGGCGCAGACGAATTCCGTCATCGTGCGCGCGAACGGCGAATACGTGGTCAAGGTGGCGGTCGCGTCGTCCTCTGCGGGACGCGGCACGGTTTCCGGGTCGGGCGTCTACAAGAAGGGGAAGACGGTTGCGCTCAAGGCGAAGCCGAAGTCCGGTCTGCTGTTCGCCGGCTGGTTCGACGGCGCCGCGCGTGCGTCGCTGGCCAAGACCTACAAGTACAAGGTCGGCGCGAGGGACGTCTCGTTCTCAGCGTCGTTCGCCACCAAGGCGGAGGATCGCGCGGCGGTTTCGCTCTCGGTCGCCGGGGTGGCGCAGATGGCGGGTGTACTGCTCACGAACACGGTGGTGCGCGGGGTTCGGGTGAACTGGCCCGTCGTCCATCAGGCGATTTCCGCGAACACGGTGACGGTGAGCGGGCTTCCGAAGGGCCTGAAGTTCAAGAAGAGCGCCCAGGGCGGCTATGTGATCACGGGCATGCCGACGGCCGTCTCCTCGGTGAACAAGAAGACGAAACGCCGCAATCCGTCCATAGTAAAGATCAAGATCAAGACTGCGGGGAACACGGTGACCTACAAGCTGGCGATCGTCGTGGAGCCGCTGCCGACGTGGGCGACGGGGACGTTCGCCGGGCACGCGAGCCTCGGTGGCGTCGTCGGACCCGCGTCGCTCACGGTGAGCGCAAGCGGGGCGATCTCCTGCAAGTACGTCCTGAACGGCGCGACCTGGAAGTTCAGCACCACGGGCTATGCGGCGGACAACGCGGCGGCGGTCGCGACCGACCGTGCCTTCACGATCGCGGCGACGGCGAAGAGCGGCAACTCGACGCGGGCGATGACGGTCGTCGTGACGTCCGGATGGATCGCGGCGGACGGAACGAGCCTCCTGAACCACTCCTACGCGTCTGGCGAGGACGCGGTGAAGACGGTGCTGGATCTCCGGCGCGTCGCCTGGGGCGACAAGGGGGTGGCGAAGGTCTTCAAGACGGGAACCTACGCCCTCGACGGCGCCCTTGCCGGCGTTCGCGCGAAGGTGGCATCGTCCGGCACGGTCACGTTCTCCGGCACGCTCGACTCGCAGAATGTCTCCACCTCGGCACAGGTGCGGCTCAATCCCGACGGGACGTGCTCCGCCAACCTCGTCATCCCCACGACGGCCGTGCGGCCTGGGCGTCTTGACCCCGTCGCGATTCCGCTGCGTGACTGATGGGGTTCGGATTTCACAGATCGAATGGGAAGTGAGAAGAGATGAATCGACGGGTTATCGTTCAGGCCGTGCGGGGAATCATCTGGCTCCTGGCGGCCGTCTGGGTGCCGTCCATGGCCTCTGGTCTCACCGAGGCGGAGATCGCCGCCGCGTCACGGGCTTATTTCGCGCCGATCAGTTCCATAGCTTTCTGGCGCATGCGCATGCCGGACGGGTTCTTTCGCGAGTTCGAGTTGCTCGGCTCTGCCAGCGGCGAATATCACCTCAGTTCCGCCGATGGCTGGACGGGCATTCTCAAGCCGGAGAAGAACGACGTGCTGATCTCGCCGCCGAAGGGCACGAAGCCGAAGGTGGAGTGGTGGTTCCGATCCGGCACGTTGATGGCGGTCATCGAGGGCGGAAAGGCCTACGGGCTCGATTACACCGAGCCGGTTGTCTACGCAGGAGGGCGCCCGGCGCGACTCTGGCCGGCCCCGAAGGAGGTCAAGCGCAAGGACGTGTTCCTGAAGACCAAGTGGGAGAAGGAACGTCGACTTCGCCTCTGGTTCATCAGTCCGAACCGCGCCGGCGCGTTCCTGTCTTTCCTGACGCTCATCGCGCTTGGCGTCGCCTTGCGGCTCAAGCGACGTTTCCTTCGCCTCCTGGCGGGGGCGCTGGGGGTGGTGATGCTGGTGCCGATGACGATGACGGGGTCGCGCGGCGCGCTGCTGGCGTTCTTCCTCGGAGCGGGTGTGATCATCGTCTGCGAACTCCGTCGCCTCCGACCCTCCCGTCGGACGGTTTTCCTGCTGGTCGGCTCCGCCCTGCTCGCCGTCGCGGTGATGGGCGTGTTCCTGAACAGCGGTATCGTGCGCACAAAGCGCAGCAACCGCGGCTCGGACCGTCAGCGCTCGCTGGTGATGGAGACTGCGCCGAAGATGCTCCGTGACGCGCCGAAGGGCTGGGGACGGTTCGGCCAGGTCGGTGCGGCCTACGTCGACTGGTACCAGTCGAAGGATGACGCCAAGCTTCGCTACAACCTCATCAGCGACCACGTGACGAACGTCGTCGGGCGCGGCTGGGTCGGCGGCGGAATCTATCTCTTCTGCTGGTTTGGCGGACTCCTCACGCTCATCCTCTTCGCCTGGCGCGGCGGCTCGCCGATTCCCGCAGCGCTCTGGCTGGCGCTCGGGACGGCTGCGATGTTCAATCTCATTCTGGGCGAACTGAACATCTACGCCCTGCCGGTTCTCTCGCTGCTGCTTTTCCTCCGGGGACGCCCGTGGCGGATGCCGGGCATCTTCGCCTGGGGCGCGCTGGGCGGGGCGGCGCTTGCCGCCGTGACGATTGCCGGCCTTGTCATCTACGCCGGGGACGAGCCCGGTTACGGTCCGCGCGTGCGCAACGACGGCTGCGGTCGCATCCTGATCGGCGGGACGCGACCGGTGCGCTGGGTCGTCGACGATCTTCAGGTGCTCGGGCACGTCATGACCGGGCGCGACATGCGCGATTGGTACGTGAAGCATCCCGGCGCGCCG
>CACYCW010000069.1 GCA_902773015.1 uncultured bacterium | reverse complement strand
CTATCTGCTCTACAGCGCCGACGGCGATCCCGATCACGGAACCGAGACCATCTCCTTCCCGATCCAGGTCGTGGTCGGAGGATGAGGCATTAGCGTGAGGACGCCAGCTTCACCAGCAGGAAGGAATGCGGCGGCATCACTGCGGGGAGAGCCGTCTCGGCATATGTCAGGTCATCATCCGTGATGCGACAGGTGACGATCTCGAATCCCTTGAAGTCGAAGGCAATTCTCACGGGCACGTTGCCGTCTCCCGTATCGTTTGCGATCAGGACGGCGGCGCTGCCGCCCTTCCTCGCGGCTGCGGCCCAGATCGTGTCGCCGCCGGTCACTGTCACCTGCACCGCCGTGCCGAGCTTGCGCAGCTCGTTGAACGCCACAAAGGCATAGTACGCCTTGTGCGGCCTGTAGGTCAGCGGATTGAAGATCGCCGAGTAGTTCCCGATGCCGCAGCGCGCGTCGTAGACGCAGGCGAGATCGCAGGGGCCGTTCTGGAGTCCGATCAGCTCCGCCGCGACGCCGGCGGCCTGCTTGGCGGTGCCGAGACTGCTGTGCGAGACGTAGGGCAGCCACTCGTTGAAGTGCCGCTCTGTCTTCTCCCGCGTGAATCCGTATTCCGTCAGGTGCTCGTCGGCGAAGCGCACCTGGCGAAGCGCCTCCTTCGGCGCCGAATAGGAATGGAAGGAGAAGAAGTCAAGCGGCCAGTCGTTGTCCCGCGCCGCCTTGAGGAACCGATGCGAACACTCGACGAAATACGCCATCCGCGGGGAAGAGTTCGCCGCGGCGACATGGTCCGATCCGACGCCGGCGTAGAAGCCGCAATGACCGTATCCGCCGATCTTGAGATGGGGGAACTTCGCCTTCAAGTACGGCGCGGCGACGCCGTAGAGCTTCATATACTCCGCGAACGGTGCGCCGAACATCGGGTTCAGGGCGGGATCCGGATGGTTCTCCGGCTCGTTCCATATCTCCCAGTAGGTGATCTTCATGCGGAAGCCGTCGGCCCATCCCTCGGTGTAGTGACGAATCACGTGCTCGCAGATGCGCGCCCACTTGGCATAGTCCTTCGGAGGGAGCGTCCGCTGCGGCGGAAACTTGCCGCCACCACGATAGCCGACGAAGTTCTCGATTGTTACGCCAAGGCGGAAGTACGGCTCGACGGCGTTTCTCCTGAGATTCTCCAGCAGGGCATCCGTAAACGCGAAACGGTAGTTTTCCGGCCGGGTCTCGTCCGCATCAAAGTCAGGAAAGAGGTTGGGAATGTCGACATAGAGTCCGTGACCGAGCCACCCGCCGACGTCATGGAGACGTGAATACGGGATGCCCGCCTCCTTCAGGTAGGAGAACATCGGGGCCTTTCCGAGGGGATCGACCATCGGCGGCTGCCCGACGGCGTTCACAGGCTTCACCACTCCCCTTTCGACGGAGAAGTCCACCGCCACCCTGGCGACGGCAGACGTTGCCACGCTCCCCCGGGACGCCGGGACAAAGGCCGCGGCGGTGCACAGCGCACAGATCAAATGACGATTCTTCATGGATTCCCCCCTAGACGGTCACGGAAAAGCTCCACACGACGGAGAACGAGCGGATCAGGTTCGGTCGCGGCGAGCCTGAGCGCATGGCGCATCGACACCTCGGGTGTAATCCCCTTGAGGAACTGTCCCATGTACCACGATGCGTTGCCGAGGCCGAAGAGCCGGCTCATGTAGCGCTGATGGAAAAGCTGAAAGCGCATCTCACCGCCTTGCGGTTCCTTTGCATGCACGCAGAAGTCGAGATGGCGGAGAAATGGATCCTTGGCGTTCCGCGCGGCGATATAGCACTTGATCTCGCCCAGATCCGCCGCGTAATCGAGACGCTGGAGCGGGAGGTCCGAAGCGGTGGGGACGACTTCGCCGAGTTCACCGGGAAAATAGAACCGGCAGCTCGCCTCGCGCAGCATGAAGGCGTAGACGCCGTAGCGCTCCGCCTCACCAGCGCCGCAGATGTAGACCGCGCCCGGCGCGGACTTCACCCGCACCTTCCCCGGCTCCAGTCCTTCGGTGGTGACGCCAGCCGCCGCGCTCCACCGGTTCGTACCGACGACGATGGCGAACTTGACGCCATCTGGCGTCCGGCGGACCGGAATCTTCGGGAGACCGAAGCGTCGGCCTAGCATCCGCGAGAGGTCGCGCGCCGCAAGCAGCGTCGACTTCGAAGAAGCGGGGTCGACCACCACCGCGCACTCAGCCGGATCTACCACCTGATCGGGCAGCTCCTCGATGCTGACGCCGTCGAACCAGGCCGTGCCGTTGGCGCCGCTGATGCGCAGGTAGATGTAGCTGAGGGCACGGTCGTTGGTGTTCGGTTCGGTTGTGAACTCGAAGGACTGGTGTATCCAGTCGAACGTGCCGATGAGTCCGGCAGTCTGCGGATAGCTGTGGTTGAATGCGTCGCATAGCGTCACGCCGGCGCCTCCCCCTTTGCGTATGGGGACGATCCCCTCGCCTTTCACGAAGAACGAAAGCCGGTATCTGGCTCCGCGCTTGAGTTCGGGAGCGCTGCGTCCGTCGACGTAGTAGAGCGCGGTCTCCGATCCGTTCGTGGAGACGATGCGAATGGAGGAGTCGGAGACGATGGTCACCTCTTTGTCGCGCGCCTTCGCGTACCATCCGCGGTTCCAGTCGACGATGTTGTGGCGAGGGGGATGCGCCCTGAGACGCGCGGCGTTGCGCCTGGCGTCGGTCTGGTCGAGGTAGGCCTCGCCGGTGCGCTGCATCACGCCGAGCAGCTCGTCGCGGAAAAGCGCGAACCGTCGCGCCGCGAGCGATCCCTTCGCGAGCTTCGCCGCGCCGCGGTCGAGAAGTGCGCCCCACCGCGCGAGTTTAGCGGGCGAGTAGAGCTGGGTCCAGATTTCGTACGGCGCCGGAGCCTTGGCCTTCGGCCCCTCCGGCGTATCGACGACCTGGCCAACCATCTGGTCGAGTAGCACGTCCTCAAGCTCCTCGCAGAACTGCTTGGCCTCGGGCGCCGCCGCCTCGTACATGAGCCGGTAGTATTCGTCGAGAACGGCGTCGGTGTCGACCTTGATGTCCCAGGTCAGCCGAGAGAACACGTAGTAGTTGAGGTGGTGGAAGAAGAAGCGGTCGCACTCCGATTCGGCGAAGATGCCGAAGACGTCCGGCGCAATCTGCTGGTAGTAGGCGGCCCAGGCGCGCGGCACCATCGTGGGAACGCCCGGCACGTTCAGCTCGCCGTACTTGTTGGGATAGGTCCAGATCCACACGCCACCGACCTTCCGGGCCCAGGCGCGGATCTGTCCGTTGTCCTCGGCCAGTTTCTCCGGCTTGCGGATCGAGAACGGACCGGTCTTCGCGACCATGACCATGATGTTCGTGGGCAGGTCGAAGTCGGGGATGCGGGCGTAGGTGGCGTAGGCCATCTGCGTCACGTAGCCGGGCACGCCCTCGGCGATGAGGCGGTTGGCGATGTCGCGCGTATAGCCCCAGACGAGCTCGGTCATGAAGTGCGGACGGTCCATGCGGTACTGCGCACGGCACTTCTCGCACTGGCAGGCGAACTGGCTGTCGTTGGGCATGATGTCAGCGTAGCGTCCGGCGGCGAGGTTGTTCGGCCACTCCCATTTGCCTCCCCAGCCTCGATGGATCTTCCGCGACTCGGGGGGCTGTCCGGTCAAATAGGCCTTGACGTCCTCGTAGAGTTCGTTGGTGACGGCGGAGGAGAAGCACAACATGCCCCAGCGCGAGGACTCGTAGCCCTCGAATCTCATGAAGCGCGAGCCGTCCTTCTTCAGCGCGAAGTACTCGGGATGCGACTTGCCGAACCGCTCCAGAAAGTAGTAGCGGTTGATGCCGTGGCAGCAGGGGATGTCGAAAGTGCCCATCCGCAGCCGGAGCCAGTTCAGCATCAGCCCCTTCCCGTAGGAGTGCTCGTTGCCGGAGATCCATCCGCCCTCGGCGTGGTATCCGCCGGAGGAGGGATGGTAGTACTTGCGGATGAGCAGATCGGGGGCGTGCGTCTCGGTGCCGAGCGGAACGACGACGCGGTCGACGTGCGGCACGATTTCGCCGAGCTCGCCAGGGAAGTAGAACCTGCAGCCGACGCGACGCTCGAGGAATTCGTAGACCGCGAAGATCGACGAGCGCCGTCCGCGCATCATCCCGACGCCGCGTCCGTCGGCAATGACTTGCTCAAACCAGCTGCAGGGACCGTCGACCCCACAGAGATAGAGGCGTTCCGGCGTGGCACTGATGAGGAACGCGTCGGGTTTCTCCAATGTCGCAGGATCGAGCCCCTCGGCGGCGGACCAGGCGTTCGTTCCGACGACGATTTGCCGCCAGCCCTCACGAGGGGACGTAACGAGCGGCACCCCGCGGCCGAAGGCGCGCGAAAGGAAATTCGTCAGCTCCGTGGCGGCGAAATGCGTGGGCGACGCGGCGCGTGGAGCGACCAGCACCTCGGTTCGATCGGGCTCCAGCACAAGTGGGCCAGACTTTCCGCTCGCCGAAACGTTCGCATTGGCGGCCATGGCGGACACCGCGGTCAGGCCGTACAACAGAACAGAAATCTGTTTCATGAGGTTATTATACCAAAAATCCTCGGCGATTGCCCCCAGAACTTCGGCACGATCGTGATCGGCACCTACCGTCCGCCGGGGCCGACCCCGTAGACCTTCTCGAGGCGACGCACTCTCCCAGGGGTCCAACAGGATCAGCCACAGTAGATTTCCACAGTCCTGAACCATATCTGGACGCCGTAATTTTCATCGCATCGTTGCGCGCCTCTTCCCGAAGTAGCTCTTCACCGTCTCCACCGCTTTCTTCGGACGGCCCTGAATGTCGAATATTCCTGCAATGCTATGCCCCGCCATTATCTTGGCAGGCTGCAGATGACTGTTGCGGTGGTAGGTACGATTGTCCTTCATCTGCCAGATGGCGTAGCCGACAATCTCCGGATTGCCCCAAATCGCCTCAAGGACATCCGTCAGGTATTCGTCCTGAAACTCCTCGCTCATCATGCCTGCCGCAGGGTCGTGGAGCCCGTATATCGCGCCGCATCCGCATTCTGACACCATGATCGGCTTGTCGGGGTATAGATCACGGAAATGTTTCGCCATCACGTTGAAACCCGCCGACCCGTTGTTTTTCGGATCGAGATTCCTCACCCGCTCGGCCAGTTCCTCCGGCAGGCCCGGCATGTTCGGAATCGTCCCCGGATACGTGTTGAACGCCACGATATCCGTGTTCTCATGGCAAACATCGGAACGCCAATGGTTGCAGGCGAACGTGACAAGCCGCCCCGAATCCTCGGCCTTGATCGCATCAAT
>CACYCW010000068.1 GCA_902773015.1 uncultured bacterium | reverse complement strand
TTCGAAGCGCGCGAGATTCTGCTCGAAATGCGGTCGTGGGGCGCCAGACGGGTGGTTCAAGTGCCCGCAGTGCGGCAAGTGGGTCGGTAATGACTCCAAGTTCTGTCCGCACTGCAACCATCCTCTATTCCCGGAGGAGCGCGTGGATCTCGCCGGTGGCGTATGGGCCCGCAAGCCGGACGAGTTTGCGCGGCGATTCGAGCTCGACGACGTCCGTTTCATAAAGGAGAACGGACTCATGGTACAGGAAGGCACCTTGGCCATCCTGCTCGATGGCGGCAAGGTCGTGAATACGCTTGGCCCGGGACGTCACAATCCTACCGGGACGTTGCGCGCGATCAACTGGTTTGGGAATCCTCCTCCAAGGTCGGCGGTGATGGTCGATGCCGGCGAGTGCGTGTTCCGCGTCGATTTCACCGGCAAGACGTCAGGAGTGGGCGATGTCAAGTCCGCACCGCTCCGCTCGGCGGAGGAGCTGGAGGTCGGCTGCGTGGCGGAGATCACGCTCAAGTTCGTTCCCGGCAGGGCGGACGGGTTCGTCGCGAACGTCGCTAAGGACGTGCGGTCGATCTCCATGAAGGACATTTGCTCCCTCATCTACGAAAACGCGCTTACGGCAGTAAGGGATCTCTGCACGCAGTCGAAGATCGAGGATCTCGTGAAGGATCCCGCGCGCCGCGAACACTTCGAGGAAGCCATCACTCGAGCGCTCCGCGACAGCATGAAGGGTTGGGGTCTCGAGATCGTGCGCACTGGCGCCGTCGAGTTCTACGGGGCCGCGTACGAGGAGATCAGGGCGAAATACGGCGAGCTCGAGAAGGCGCGCCGGCTGGTCGAGTTCGGCAAGGCGCAGCTTGAGGTGCTGGCGGCATCGGCCGACCAGGATGCTGCGGCCGGAAAGCGTGATGCCCAACGCGACCAGGAGATGAAGGAGTACCTGGAACAGCTCGCCCAGGAGAAGCAGCTTTCCGAGATTGAGCGTGCCCAGGAGCTGGAGATAGCGGTCAGGGTGGCGAAGGGGGAGGTTTCCGCCGCCGAGGCGAAACTGGCCGCCGCCCGCGAGCTCGAGGAACATGCGAAGAACATGACGGCGCTCGCCCACAAGCTCGAGCTGGACCTGACACTCAGGAACTACGACCGCGAGCAGGCGATTGCCGATGCCGAGAACAAGGCGAAGCTCGCGGCGATCGAGCGCGACGAGCGGCTGAAGGACGAGAAGCTCGTCACGGCCGTCATGGGCGAGAAGGTGAGCCAGGCGGAGCTGAACGACCGTATCGAACGCATCCGTATTGAACGCGAGGTGTGGGAGGCAAAGGAGTGGCTGGAGGTCCGTCGCCTGAAGGAAGAGATCAAGAACAAGGGACTTGCAGAGCGGCTGGACCTGCTCAAGGACCGGGATCCGGCTCAGATAGCTGCCGTGTTCGCGGATAATCCGCAGGCATTTCAGGCGTATATGGACTACGCGATGCTGCAGGACAAGTTCCGGCACGAAGAGAGCATACTGCAGAAACAGTCGGAGATGACGGACTCCCAGATACTCGCGATAGGGGCGGCGAAGGATCCGAACGCGGCGAAAGAGGCGTATGCTCGCGGCAAGGAGGCCGAGGAGGCGGCAACCGCAAGGGTCCTCGAGGAACGCCGCAAGATGGATGCGGAACGCCTTGCCCATGACGAGAGGATACAAGAGCGCCTGTTCGATCTTACGGAGAAGGCGGTGGAGCACCAAACGACAGTTGTGCCGCCTGCCCCTGTCACGAACATGCAGCACTGAGGACGAATGGAATCAGGACGGAAAACTTGCCCTAAATGTGGCGCGGCGTTGGTGCCGGAAGCGGTCTTCTGCGAATCGTGCGGAAACCGCATCGCGGGCGGCGCCGCCACTCCGCCGCCACGCGCGAACGAACCGCCGCCACGCGCGAACGAACCGCCGCCACTCGCAAAAGAACCGACGCCTGCCGCTGCCGCCGTTGTTCGAGACCATGTCGTTCCGTCCGCTCCCTTTAAGCTTTCAGTCGCCTTGCCGCAGGCGATGCAGGTCGATAGGCTATCGAACGTGATCGTCAGATTCCGTGCCTGCGACGACATCTACGAGTCGGTGGAGTTCCAGCTGCGCTGCGGGACCGAGACGATATCACGCATGGAGTGCTGCGAGGGGCGGCCGCTTGCAGTTGAGCACCAGGTGACGCTCGCGGTAACGCC
>CACYCW010000067.1 GCA_902773015.1 uncultured bacterium | reverse complement strand
GGGAAGAGGTACTCGCTACGCATCGTCAGTCCTCCTGTTCCATGCGGCTTGACGGTAATATCCCGATGTGATACCATATCCGCCGCCGATATGATAGCGACATTCAGAGATTCCGATACGGAGGCGCTCTTCAACGGCGTCGTTGCGCCGCGCTTCGCGAGTTTCGCGAACGTGGGCAAGCGCAAGCTGAGGATGGTGGACGCCGCCGCGAGGATAGAAGACCTGCGCGTTCCGCCGGGCAACCGGCTCGAGGCGCTTTCGGGCGACCGTGCCGGGCAGTGGAGCATACGCGTGAACGGCCAGTTCCGCGTGTGCTTCGAGTGGGCGGACGGCGTGGCACGCAACGTGGAGATCGTCGATTACCATTGAGGCGAAGGAGACAACGGCATGAAAACGAAGATTCTCGAACCGACCCATCCGGGAGAAGTGCTGCTTGAGGAGTTCCTCAAGCAGCTCGGCATCTCGCAGTACAGGCTGGCGAAGTCCCTGCTCGTGCCCCTTCGGCGCGTGAACGAGATCGTCCTTCGCCGACGTGGCATCTCCGCCGACATGGCCCTGCGGCTTGGCCGCTTCTTCGGCACCTCGGCCGAGTTCTGGCTCAACCTCCAGTCTGGCTACGAGAAGGAGGTCGCCCTCCGCGACGGCGCCTCCAGCACGCTCCAGCAGATCGTACCTCTGAAGGACACCCAGCGCATCGTGGCGGCGTAACGGCATCACTCTGCGAATTTGACTTGTCATGCCGACTTCCTTTCCAGCGCCTTGAACATCTTGCGCTTCATGTGCGACTTGTGGATTGCCTTGAGGCATGTCGCGATCTGTTTCGCCAGTTCGTGAATCTCCTTCGGCGCTGGCTTGTTGTGCTTCAGGTAGCACTGCTTCACAAGCCAGGTTGTGCGGTCGATCTCGATGTCGCAGAAGCTTTCGTAGCCGTGGCCGTTCGGCTTCTTCAGCATCACGATCAGCCGATCACCTATCACGATGCCCTGGCCGTACGTACCGCAGCCGACGCAGTTGTGCATCTTCCGGCCCTCGGCCAGCAGCTCCTCCTGAGTCTTTGCCAAGACAAGAGCATAGCCGCATGATTTGATGACCTTGCTGCGTTCGACCGACTCCTGGAACGCGGCGATCTCGTCCGCGCGGAGCTTCATCATTTTGGCAAGCTGCCTCCGCTCGACGGCCCTCTTGTTCCGTCTCAGGCGCGCAGCGTCGGCCTCCAGCCGCTCCAGCCGTTCCATGAACGCCTTGCGGCCGCCGCGCGTCGGCGGGTAGAGCGTCCCTTCGTTCCGAAGGTCAAGCTCGGCGTCGTGGGCGTACTCGAGATAGCGCGAATACTCGGCCAGTCCGACATGCCACTTCCGGAGCGTCTTGCGGAGCCGGTCGTAGTCGATCCGCCATGGACCGCCGCCGATGAACCGGCGTGCCTCCTCGACGAAAATCCGCCTATGCCTTGCGGCGTTGATTGTCACGCCATGCCGCGCGGCATAAAGGATATCGACTACCTCGGAGCGGTGGCCCTTGGCCCGCGCGATCTCTTCGCGATGTTCCATGCACCAGTCGCGAACGCGCCGGTCCTTCAGCGCCTTGATGCCGGCCGGGCAGATGAGCGCATACATGCCCGCCTTTGCCAGCAGTTCGATCTTCGGCTCCTGGTTGTACATCATCAGCCAGTCCACGAGCCCGGCGCGGTTCGGCGTCGAGTCCGAATACTGGCACCACTCGTACTTCGTGCCTTTCAGCGCGTCCGGGTTCACCGTCTCGTGCCACGGGAAGGTCAGCCCCTGGTTGAACTTCCACTTCCCGCCGTCCCACCAGCGGGCGTCGCAGATAGTTCCGGCGAAATCGCCCGCGCGTCGCTTGGGTCGCTTCCCCGCCCAGTCCTCCTTTTCCCATTCGACGATCCACCCGCCGAGTCCGTGGAAGTCGATATCGCGCAGTTCGAGGTGACCGGTCTTGATGTGCCACCTCCCCACGTCCTTCACGACCGGCTGATACGCGCCGTTCAAGCGCACGGCC
>CACYCW010000066.1 GCA_902773015.1 uncultured bacterium | reverse complement strand
GGTACACCGAGGTGCGCATGCAGCGCGTCGCCGACGAGCTTCTCGGCGACCTCGAGAAGGACACGGTCGACATGATGCCGAACTTCGACGAGACGCTCGACGAGCCGACCGTCCTGCCGGCGAAGCTGCCGAACCTTCTGCTCAACGGCTCGAGCGGCATCGCGGTCGGCATGGCGACGAACATTCCGCCGCACAACCTCGGCGAGCTCTGCGACGGCATCGACTACTACGTGCAGCACCGCGACGACTGCACGGTCGACGACCTCATGCAGTTCGTGAAGGGGCCGGACTTCCCGACCGGCGCGACGATCTGCGGCTACAACGGCATCGCCGCGATGTACAAGCTCGGGCGCGGCCAGCTGACGGTGCGCGGCAAGGCCGAGGTCGAGGTTGAGAAAGGCGGGCGCGAGCACATCGTCATCACCGAGATCCCCTACGGCGTCAACAAGCGCGAGATGATCGAGCACATGGCCCAGCTCGTGAAGGAGAAGGTGATCGAGGGCGTCAGCGACATCCGCGACCTCTCCGGCGGCCATACGAAGGACCAGAAGTCGCGCGGCGGCGCGAAGGCGAAGAACGATGACGAGATCCGCATCATCGTGGACCTCAAGCGCGACGCGGTCGGCGAGATCGTGCTTAACCACCTCTACAAGCACACGGCGCTGCAGTCCACGTTCGGCGCGATCCTGCTGGCGATCGTCGGCGGTCGGCCGAAGGTACTGAACCTGAAGGACTACTTCAAGTGCTATGTCGACCACCGCTTCGACGTGATCACGCGGCGGACGCGCTTCGACCTGAAGAAGGCCGAGGCGCGCAAGCACATCGTCGACGGTCTTCTCCTTGCGATCGACAACCTCGACGAGGTCGTCTCGATCATCCGCAGCTCGAAGACCCGCGACGAGGCCAAGACGCGGCTTCAGGAGCGCTTCGGCTTCACCGACGCGCAGGTCGGCGCGATCCTCGAGATGCGGCTCTACCAGCTCGTCGGGCTCGAGCGCGACCGGCTCGCCGAGGAGCTCGCGAAGCTCATAGCGGCGATTGCCGAGTACAACGCGATCCTCGCCGACCCAGAGAAGGTCTACGCGATCATTCGCGCCGACCTCGCCGACCTGAAGGCGCGCTACTGCACGAGGGAGGACGCAAAGCGCCGCACGGAGATCGTGGCGGACGCGAACGAGGTGTCGATCAAGGATCTCATACCCGACGAGCCGTGTGTGATCACGCTCTCGAACCGTGGCTACGTCAAGCGTGTGCCGCTCACCGAATACAAGGAGCAGAAGCGCGGCGGCCACGGCGTCAGGGGGGCGCAGGTGAAGGAGGAGGACTTCATCCGCCTCGTCTTCGTCGCCGAGACGCACGACGAGCTCATGTTCTTCACGAACACGGGGCGGCTCTTCGTGAAGGGCGCCTACGAGATACCCGAGGCCCAGAAGACGAGCTTCGGGCGTCCGCTCATAAATCTCCTGAACCTGCAGGAGGGCGAGCAGGTGTTGCAGCTGCTGCCGATCCGCTCGTTCGAGGGCGATGTCGACGTCTTCTTCGCGACGCGCGGCGGCACGGTGAAGAAGACGCTTCTCGGCGATTTCAAGAACGTGAACAAGTCGGGCATCCGGGCGATCAACATCGACGCGGGCGACGAACTCGTCGACGTGCGGCTCGTGAAGCCGGTCGACGACGTGATCCTGCTTACCCGCAACGGGCGCGCGATGCGTTTCGCGGCGACCGAGGTGCGGCGGATGGGCCGCACGGCGACGGGCGTGAGGGGCATCCGTCTCCTTGAGGGCGATCGCGTCGTGAGTTTCGACGTCGTCGACGATGCGAAGACGCTCTTCATCGCGACGGCGAACGGCTACGGCAAGCGCTGTGCGTTCGCGGACTTCACGCGCCACGGCCGCGGCGGCCAGGGCATGATCGGCATCAAGGGCGCGGAGCGCAACGGCGAGGTCGTCGCGGCGCACGCGGTGGCGGACGACGAGAACGTCATCTCCATCACGAGCGACCAGCAGATGGTGCGGAGCGCCGTTTCCGACTTCAGCGTGCAAGGCCGCATGGCGCAGGGCGTGAAGCTCGTACGTCTCTCCGAGGGGGCGACGCTCGTCTCCGTCTCGGTCTGCGAGGGCGCCGAGGACGAGGCTCCGCCGCCGGTGAGCGCCGAGGACATCTTGAACACAACACCAACCACCACCTCCAACGAAGGAGAAGAAAAATGAAGAAATCCATCGCAACAGCAGTGATCGGCCTCGCGGTCGTCCTCGGTCTCGTCGGCACGTCCCGCGCGGAGGAGCGTAGCTGGGCGTGGTCGCCCCTCGGCATCGGCCTCGCGGCCCCCATCCAGCTCCCGTTCATCGAGAGCGACGTCTACGGCATCCGTCTCGGGGGATTTCTCGGCTACAACAACGACGTCTACGGTCTCGACTGGGGTGTCGCGAACCTCTCGGCGGGTAACTTCGCCGGCATCCAGGTCTCGGCGCTCTCATGGACGGAGGGCGACGTCTACGGCCTTCAGGTCTCCGCCATCGCCAATGTCGTCGCCGGTCGGCTGATCGGGCTCCAGGCGGCACCGGTCAACGTGGGCTGGGGCCCGGCCTGGGGGCTTCAGCTCGGCGTCGTCAACTACGATGCCGATTTCGCCGGCATCCAGGCGGGCGGCATCATCAACTGGAACAACGCGCTCTCCTACGGTCTCCAGGTCTCGCCGGTCAACGCCAACCAGGACGAGTTCTTCGGCGCCTCGCTCGGCGGCATCGTCAACTACGCCGAGAAGTTCAGGGGCTTCTCCTGCGGCATCGTCAACGTCGCCTACGAGGTGACGGGGTTCCAGCTCGGCGTCGTCAACGCCTGCGACACGATGCACGGCGTGCAGATCGGCCTCCTGAACCTGATTGACGAGTCGAAGCTGCCGATCATGGTCATTGCGAACGCCGCGTTCTGATTTCGTCGGCCGCGCTCCGCGTCGCCGTGCGCGGCTCCTGACGCACCATGGAATTCGAGAACACCATCGGGCTGGAAACGCACGTCCAGCTGAAGACGCGCACGAAGATGTTCTGCTCGTGCCTGCTGAAGACGGGGTGCGAGCCGAACACGAACGTCTGCCCAGTGTGCCTCGGCTATCCGGGCGCGCTCCCCGTCATGAACAAGGAGGCGGTGAAGCTCACGGTCAAGAGCGGCATGATGCTCGGTTGCGAGATCAACCGTCACGCGACCTTCGACCGTAAGAACTACTTCTACCCCGACATGGCGAAGGACTACCAGATCTCCGAGAACGGCAATCCCCTCTGCCTCGGCGGCGGGGTGGAGATCACGCGGGCGGACGGCACGAAGAAGTTCATCCGCATCAACCACATCCACCTCGAGGAGGACGCGGCGAAGATCAACCACTACGCGACCACCTCGGGCGTCGACTTCAACCGCGGCGGAACGCCCCTCATGGAGATCGTCTCCGAACCGGACATGGAGTCTGCGGACGACGCGATCGCGTATCTGACGGCGCTGAAGGAGATCCTCGTCTACACGGGCGTCTCGGACTGCAACCTCGAAGAGGGCAACATGCGCTCCGACGTGAACATCTCGATCCGTCCCGTCGGCGAGACGAAGCTGGGCACGAAGGTCGAGATCAAGAACATGAACTCGTTCTCGGGCATTCACGCGGCGCTCGAGTACGAGGCGCGCCGCCAGCGCGACTGCATGGCCCATTCGATTCCGATCGTACAGGAGACGCGTCGGTGGGATCCCGAGGCGATGGAAACTGCGTCCATGCGGTCGAAGGAGAACGCCCACGACTACCGCTACTTCCCGGAGCCGGACCTCGTGCCCGTGGAGCTGTCGGAGGAGTGGATCGCTGCCTGGCGGAGCGAGCTGCCCGAGAAGCCCGAGGCGCGCCGCGCGCGGATGATCGCCGACTACGGCATCGCTGAATACGACGCCGAGGTGCTCTCGCAGCACAAGGCGAACGCGGATTGGTTCGAGGCGGCGGCGAAGGGCCTTGACAAGAAGCTCGCCAAGCAGCTCTGCAACCTCTTCATGGGCGATGTGATGGCGCTCATGAACGCGAGCGAGAAGCCAATCGGCGAGAGCGCCATGACGCCTGCCGCGCTCGCGTCGCTCGTGAAGCTCGCCGCAGCGGGGACGATCAACGGTCCGACGCTGAAGGAGCTGCTCGCCGAGATCTTCGAGAAGGGCGGCGCCCCTGAGGCGATCGTGAAGGAGCGCGGGCTCGCCACGGTTAGCGACGCCGGCGCTCTGGAGGCGTTCGTCGACCAGGCGATCGCCGCGAATCCGAATGTCGTCGCCGACTACAAGGCCGGCAAGAAGGCGGCGGCCGGCTTCTTCGTCGGCCAGGTGATGAAGCTCTCGAAGGGTAAGGCCGACCCGAAGCTCGTCGGCGCCCTCGTCGCGAAGAAGCTCAGCGCATCATAAGACGGTTCGCCAAACCGTCAGGTGCCTGGTCGTTGACGAAATATGGTATAACATTTGGCAAACGAACATGTGCATGCTGGACGAGATTCGCGCGAAGCGTGACGAGATATACGCTATCGCGAGGAAACACAAGGCCGAGAAGCTTTGGGTCTTCGGCTCTTGCGCCCGAAAAGAGGCGGCGATATGAGAGTCTACCTCGACAACTGCTGCTACAACCGCCCGTTCGATAATCAGCACAATCTCACAACGGCGCTGGAGT
>CACYCW010000065.1 GCA_902773015.1 uncultured bacterium | reverse complement strand
TCACCCTCACGCGCAGGAATAACGCGGGCGGCAGGCCTTCTGGCGTTATGGTCGCCTTGGCCTTTGCAAAAATCCGGGATAAGGGTGGCTACTGGGGACGCTTGCGCGGGGATAGGCGGATATGGTATAATGCCGCAAACAAACGGGTGACGACGGGGCCGGGGTGGCCCCGCGGGGCGGTCGCCCGACAAGGAGATGCGGCGATGACAAGACGACTGATGGTGCTGGCGGCGGCGATTGCCATGTGGGCCTCGGCCTCGGCGAGCGTCTACTTCTGGAAGGGCGGCAACAAGGAATGGCTCAACTGGGGCGACCTCTCCAGTTGGCGCGTCGGAGGCATCGACGGTACCGACGCGACGGAGCTCCCGGACGCGAGCGACTCCATCTACTATCCCCAGACCAACCTCTGGGCCAACCTCGGCGGACAGTCATGGGAAATCGGCACCTACGATCAGGATGTATCGCCGAGATACGGTTCGATGACGTTCGTCCTCACCAACGGCACGCTGACGATCAAGACGCGCTACGAGTCCTATACCGGGCTAAACAATGCGCTCTGGAACGGCGCGACGCTCATCATCGGCCCGTCTGTCACGACCGTGAGGGAGGCCTACAACAACGCCGCCTCCGTGAATTGGACGTTGCATCCCGGGAGCCGCATGGAGGTGATGCCGCGGCTCGTTGAGTACTTCCAGTGCTACTATGACGTGAAGCCTGGCGCGACCCTGCGCATCGAGGCTGCCGATTACAAGCTGCCCGAGGGCCGGAAGTCCTGGCCGAACGAGTATCGGAACCACGGCACCACGATCATCACGAACGGTCTCGTCATCTCCGGGACGGACAAGACGAGTGGCGAGAGCACGCATAAGGTGTATCGAGGGGGCTTTCCGGGCTGGCTGGCGATCGACCAGTACGAGGGCACGCTCCAGCTCGGCGGCGAATTCAACTTCGGCAAAGTCTCCGGCACGGGCTTCTTCGTGGTGTTCTACGGCGGCATGGTCGACGTCGTGAAGGACACGCGCTTCGTCGGGTTTGACTGCGCCGTCTCGAACAACGCGCAGGTGACGGTCAACGTCGCCGCCGGGGCGAAGATGGACATGTCATCCTTCACCTACGGAACCGGCTCGTCCGTCACCAAGACCGGCGACGGCACGCTCGTTCTCGGCGCCACCCATCCGCCGACCCTGACCGTCTCGTCCGGCGCGATCGCCATCACCTCGCCCGGCCTCGACCTCTCGAGCGGCATCACCTTCTCCTCGGGCACTCGCATTGTCTTCGCAGCCGATGACTACCGGCTTGATTCCGCCCCGACCGGCATCGGCTTCGAGAACGTCTCCTTCGAAGTTGACACCGGCACGCTTTTCTCCGGCGCGGCTTTTTTCGTTTCGTCGGATGCGACGCTGCGCGCGACCGTCAGAGACTCCGTTGTCGCGTCCCTGCCGACCGGCTACTCGGTCCGAGAGAGCGGCGACAGCCTGGTATTGCTCGAGAGCAACGGCTACATCTTCGACTCGAGTGCCAGTTCGGATCTCGCGGACGCGTCGGCTTGGGGCGGGGCGCTGCCGCCGGCCGGGGCCGACGTGCGCCTGCAGGGCGCGGGCACGGTGAACATCGGCACGGACACGACGAAATTCAAGTCCATCACGCTCGAACTCGGCGCGCGGCTGAGGACGACGGGCGGCACCGAGGCGGATCCGGTCGACCTGCCGCCGATCACAGCCATCTACGACACGGCGCTCATCATCGGCGCGAACTCCTACGCCAATCTGACGAACGGGTTCGACTCGACGGCTGTCGCCGCCCATCTGCCGATCTTCGAGGTCGAGACGAACGGCATCGTCTTCGTGCAGGATCCGACGTATCCGGCGCGTGGCATCTACTTCAAGAACGTCGACTTCCGCCTCTACGGCCAGCTCCGCGTGCCGTGGTCGACGTCGAGCGGCAACTATCTCGGCAGTCAGATCTTCATCGGCCACGCCGAGCCCGGCGAGACCAGCTACATCGCCTTCACGGCTGACGGCGGCAGCATCTACGCGCCTTCCTCGGGTGCGCCCTACTCTGGCAACCGTTCGCTCGTCAGCATCGCCTCGCCGGATACCGGTGGAAGGGTCAAGGTCGTCCGCGACGTCGTCTTCCGCTACTACCGCAAGATCAACAAGCTGATGGATCCTGACAACCCGTGCAGCGCCAATGCCAACAGCGGATATGCCTTCGGGCGTAACAATCCGGTGGACGAGGTCTTCAACGTCATCGTCGACGGCTGCCTGCTCGCGCCGGGCGGCCCTACGTACTTCGCCGGCGGCAGCCGCACCCGCTTCATCAACGGCGGTGACTGCCGGCGTCCCGAGGAGTACGGGGAAAATATCTCCTATGGCCACACCCGTGGCGCGTACCTCATGGACGCGGCGACGATCACCTTCGAGGGCGGGCGGCTGATGCTCGACCCCTGCTGCGGCACTTCCGATCTCGGCAAGGGCTTCACTTTCAATGCGGCTGTCACCGACTCGACCATCCTCACCCTCGCTGGCGGCGCGCAGATGACCTTCTGGAATATGTACGGCAACGGCAAGGGAGTCTGCGAGGTGACGGACGGCACCTTCAACGTCGCGCGCTTCCATCCGCCGCGGATGTCCCTGGACACGGCGACGCACAAGTGGTCGGTGATTAGCACATGGACGCCCACGAACACCCCGGCGTTCAACGGGTTCGCAAGCGTGAACATCCCCGCGAACGGCATCCTGCGGTTCAACGCGACCGACGAGTTCGTGTGGCGGTCCTGCAATGAGAACGATGCCAACTACCCGAACCCGGTCAAGCCGGTCTGGTTCACCGACTACTGGGAGTGGAACCGCAAGACGGCGCTGGAGGTTCCGGTCACCGGCGCGGGCGACGTGCTCGTCACCAACACGCTCTCGGGTGCCGACTTCCGCAACGTGAACGGGCTTGTGCCGGGCGTCGAGTACCCCGACCTCTCCGCGTGGTCCATGAATCTCATCGTGCGCGGCGGCGCAAACACCTGCACTGGCCGGATCTCGGCGGAGGACTCGGTCCGGGCCTATGTGTACTTCGCGGATGGCGCGAACTGGGCGGGGACCGTCGTCGCGAACGGCCACGCGAAGCTCGGCGACCCGATTCTCGAGGAGGACCAGGGCCATGCCGCGACTCCGGCGGTGGTGAGCTTCCATGCGCTGGAGCTCGGGGGCAACTTCCCGCTGCGCATCTGGAAGGGCGAGGGCGGCATCACGAACGACATTGTGAACCTCGAGACCGCGGTGATCGGCGGGGGACGCTTCGTGATGGATGTCGTCGAGGGCGCCGTTGCGACGGGCGATCGCGTCAACCTCGGCCTCTATCCGGCGAGCGGGGCGATTCCGCGGGTGAAGGGCTGGGCGGTCATTGCGACGCCGGTCGAGGGTTCCGACACGCTCGTCCGGCTCACCGCCACCCGCGGCAACGGCAGCCTGCTGATCCTGCGATAGAGGCCGATGCTGGCGACAATGAGGGTGACCCTGGCGACCGCCCTGATCGCGATGATCTCTGTGCGCGGCGCCGACCGATACTTCAACGTTAGGTTATACAATGACAAGAACGGCACTGATCGCCACTGTTCTCGTCGGCGCTCTTTGGGCGCATGCCGCCGGGTGGCGCGTTGAGAACGCGACGCTGGCTGTCGAGATTAGGACGAATGACGCGGCGCTCATCGTGACTGATCGGCGCACGGGCCGCACGTGGCATCCCGCGCCGGAGGCGCCGTGCGCGCTAAGGAACGTGCAGCTCGTCACCTCCTCGCCGACCGCGCTCGAGCTTGCCGCGACTGCGACGATCTCGAACCTGCCGGTGCGCGTGCGTCTCGCGCTCGACCCGACCGCGTCCGCCGAGTTCACGGTCACGCTTTCCGGCGAGGGGGATTTTCCCGGGAAGGCCAGCATCCCCTACCCGCCGGCGCTCGACTTCAAGCCGGGCGACCATCTCATCGTGCCGTTCAGCGAGGGCTTCCGGCTGCCGCTCGGCCAGCCGACGTTGTGCTTCTACACCTCGCTGAACATGTACGCATCCTCGTGCTGCATGCCGTTCTTCGGCGCGGAGCGCGAGGGGGATGGCGCCGGCTGGCAGATCATCGCCGAGACGCCGAATGATGCGGCGGTTGTGCTTCATCGCGGCAAGCCGGAGGGGACGAGGATGGGCGAGGTGGCGCCGCTTCTCGCGGCCGGCATGAAGTGGCTGCCGGAGCTCGGGCGGTTCGGCTATCCGCGCGTCACGCGCTACGTGCTGCATGCGCGCGGCGGCTACGTGGCGATGGCGAAGCGCTATCGCGCCGCCGCCCGTCGCGAGGGACTCGTGAAGACCTTCCGGGAGAAGGTGAAGGAGCGTCCGCTCGTCGATCGCCTCCTGGGCGCTCCGAACGTCTGGTACAGTCGCGCGAAGGACGACCCGAGTCGGCTTGAGATGGCCCGCGAGCTCCATGCCGCCGGCATCGACCGCTTCCTCTGGAGCGCCGGCGGGTATCCGGACGAGGTGAAGGGCATCGGCGCGCTCACTAACGTGCTGGTGAGCCGCTATGTTTGCCTGCGCGACATCTACCACCCCGAGATGCTGGCCGCGCTCGGGCGGAAGCCCGGCCTCTACAGCAACACCTCCGCCTGGCCGGATGACGTGATCTGGAAGAGTCCCCTCACGAACGACTACCGGAACGCCTGGGACGTAAAGGACAAGACCGGCAGGCGCTGGTTCTGCGGGGCGCAGTGCACCAGTCGGCAGATTCCCCATGCGCGCGAGATCTTCGCCAAGGACATGCGCACCCATCCGTTCACCGGAAGGTTCCTGGACGTGACGGGCGGCGCCTTCGAGGACTGCTGGAACCCGGCGCACCGCATGACGCGCACGCAGGGGCGCGCCGCCCAGTTCGACCTGCTGGGCGTCGTCTCGCGCGAACTCGGGCTCGTGTGCGGCAGCGAGCAGGGCATGGGCTGCATCGTGCCCGTGTGCGACTACTTCGAGGGGATGCTCTCGCCTTGGGGCCACCGCACACCCTATCGCCTGAGCGACCGGCAGATCCCACGCTCGGAGATCTTCCGGGACGGGCTCCACCCGACGAACGTGCCGCCCGCCGCGCTCGCGCGCGTCACGGACTTCAGCCTCAACCCGCGGTATCGCATCCCGCTCTTCGAGCTCGTCTTCCACGACTGCTGCTGCTCGCACTGGTACTGGTACGACTACTCGAACCGTCCGCTCTTCCTCTGGCCGCGGCGCGACCTCTTCTCGGCGCTGTACGCGACCGCGCCGATGTACGTCTTCGACCACCGCCACTGGCTTGAGCACAAGGCCGAGTTCCTCGCGAGCTACCGTTGGCTCGGCCCTCTCGTGCGGCGGCTCGGCTACGAGGAGATGACCGACCATCGCGTGCTCACGTCTGACCGGCTCGTGCAGCGCACGACGTTCGCGGACGGCACGACGGTCACTGCGAACTTCGGCGAGCGGCCCTACGCGCTGCCCGACGGCGGCGTCCTCGCGCCGATGGCGAGCGTGACGCGACCGGCTGAACGCGACGTGCCGTGATCGGTCTCGCGGTCACGGCGTGACGCGCTCGAGCGTCGTTCCGCCGTAGTTGGCGACGTAGACGCTGCCGCGCCACGCGCACGGCTCGCTCGGACGCGTGAAGCCGCCCTTGCGCACGCAACGCGGCCGTCCGTTCTCGTCCAGGACGACGAGGGCGTCGCCGCGCATGTCCGCGACATAGACGGTGCCGGCGGCGTCGACGCACATGCCGTCGGGCGTGACGATACCCGCCCCGCCCTCGAGGATCCGCTCGCTCTTCGCGATGCGCCCGTCCGCGCCTGGGGTGAGGCGCCAGACGTGTCCGTCGCCGTAGTTGCCGGTGTAGATGCGACCGCGCGGGTCGATGGCGACGCCGTTGAGCCCGCCCTTGATATTCGGGTTGCGCGTGATGTCCGAGAACACGCACTGCGAATCTGAGAGGTCGTTCCGCACGCGCACGCCGCGGTCGCGCGCGTCGAACATGTAGAGGCCGCTCGTCGACGCGCCGTCCGCCCGCTTCACGCCTGAGAGGAAGGCCTGGGTGAGATAGAGCTTGCCGCGCAGGTACTTCACGCCGTTGGCGTTGCTGAGCCCGACGGCGATCGCCTCGCACGAGGCGACGCGGTCGTTCGTGAAGGCGATCCGCAGGAGGCGCCCCTGCGAGTCGTTCTGGTTGTCGCAGACGTAGAGCTCGCCCTCGGGACCGAAGCAGACGCCCATCGGCGCGGCGTAGCCGCTCGCCGGATTCGGCGGGACCTCGAACCAGAGGTAGGGCTTCGCGCCCGGCGCGTCGAGGCGGAACACCGCGCCGGGTCGGCGATGGTCGTTGTTGGGCGCGGCGATGACGAGGCGGTCCTTGGCGTCGACGCACATGCCGTCGGGGTTGGTGCATTCGACCGGCATCTGCACCGTCGAGGCGAAAGCGGCGAGCGAGAGCCCGGCGAGCGCCGTGGCGATCGTCCCCGAGCAGATGATTTTGCTGTTCATCGTGGTGGTCCTTTCTTCTTCTTTCCAAATCGACATTATACACTTTCTTCGTCCGCCAATCAACCGCCCGCAACCTTTCGCCCAGGTCGATTTCATCGATTTCATCGACTGGAGCCGTTCCGCACGCGGCTAAATTTGGTATAATATAGAACCTATGGCGGAAGAAAGCAAGCAGCCGGCGCAGGAGCCGGCGGTGAAGGTGCCGAAGGCGGCGATGGTGTTGACGGCCATCGCCTGGTTCTGGACGGCGTATGAGTGCGACACGATTGGGATCGATGTCTTCGACATGCTCCTGAAGCGCTTCCCCGGCCAGCTCTGGATAATGGCCGCCGTGCTCACCTACCTCACCATCATCTGGATGCCGAAGAACCTGCTGACGCGGTCCATCATGGGCATCTTCATGCTGATTCCGGCCGAGCTCTTCAGGGTCACGCGCCCGATCCTGCCCGAGAGCGGCTTCGCCCCGGTGCAGATCGTGGTGGCGATCGCCTACGTGCTCGCCATCATCGGCATGTACGGCATGTTCTACCCGTGGCGCATCGAGGCGGCGCTCAAGTGGATCTTCCGCCGCGGGAGGGGTCGTCCGGAATCCAAATGAAAGAGATTCTGACGATACTTCTGACCGTCGCGGGGGGGCTCGGCATCTTCCTCCTCGGCATGAAGCATCTGTCGGAAGGTCTGCAGTCGGCGGCTGGCGGCGGGTTGCGCAAGTTCATGTCCCATGCGACGAGCCACCGTATCGTCGGCGTGGGGACGGGCATTATCTCGACGATCATCGTGCAGTCGTCGTCCATCATCACGGTGATGCTCGTCGGTTTCGTCTCGACGGCCTTGATGACGCTGCCGCAGGCGTTCGCGGTGCTGATCGGCGCGAACATCGGCACCACGGCGACGATCTGGATCATCGCCTACGCCCCCGATCCACAGATGCTCGGCTTCGTCGGGCTGGCGATCGGCGGCGCGATGTACTTCTTCCTGCGCGGCGAGAAGGTGCACCACATCGGGCTCACCGTCATCGGCCTCGGGCTCGTCTTCCTCGGGCTCTACTTCATGTCAAAGGGCGTGATGCCGATTCGCGAGAACCCGGACATCGCGCGGATGTTCCAGGCGATGTCGGCGTCGAACTACGCGGGCGCGCTCCTGGTGGCGCTCTGCGCGGTGCTCCTCACCGCCGTGATCCAGAGCTCGGCGGCGACGGTGGCGATCGCGATGACTCTCGCGGCGCAGCAGCTCATCACCTACGAGGTGGCGATCGCGGTGCTGTTCGGCGCGAACATCGGCACGACGGCGACCGGCTGGCTCGCGGCGATCGGTGGCACGGCCGAGGCGAAGCGCACCGCGCTCGCCCACACCCTCTCGAACATCATCGGCTCGTGCGTGTTCATCTGGTTCTTGCCGCTATTCGTCAGGATGGGCCAGGCGATCTTCCCGAACTGGAACGAGGTCTCGACGCAGATCGTCTCCGGCCGGCCGGTCGAGACGCTCACCCACATCATGGCGCCGATCGCCGTCACCGACACGGTGTTCGCGATCTGCCGCGGCGTCCTCTTTTTCCCATTCGTCCGTCCATTCTCCCGCTTCATCGAGCGGCTCATCAGGCAACCGGAGAACGAGAAGCCGCACCTCTCGGCGCTCAAGATCGGTGCGAAGATCTCGCCCGTCATCGCGTGCGACCAGGCGCTTCTCGAGGTCAACTTCATGAAGGAATCGAACCTCGAGCTCCTCTCCTGCGTCCGCAAGGTGCTCACCGACGAGGCCGACGAGGATGACGAGAAGCACATCCTCCATCGCGAAGACATCCTCGACAACGTGCAGCGCGAGGTGACGGAGTTTCTCGGCTCGATGATGTCCAAGCGTCTCTCGATCGACGTCGCCGAGCGCGCGCAGCGGCTCCTCCGCCTCACCGACGAGCTGGAATCGATCTCGGACGAGTGCGCGCAGGTGCTGAAGGTGGTGCGGCGGCTCCGCAAGAACCGCCAGCGCATCTCCGAGGTCTCGGCGGCACTTCTCCTCGACGTGCACGACCGCGTCACGATCTTCGCCGCAGCGGTGACGCCGCTCATCCGCTCGCCGCGCGGGGTCATCCCGCTGGAGAAGATACAGGGGGAGTCACGCGAGCTGCACGAGTATGTGCGCGAATGCCGGCGCATCCAGCTCGGGCGCGTCGGCCCGGAGGATCCCGGCTCCTCGATCCGTGTCCTCGGCGAGCTCGACATCATCAACGCCTACGAGCGCATTCGCGCCTACTACCTCAACTGCGCCGAGACCCTCGCCGGCGGCAAGCGCTGATGAAACGTCACCTGATCGGCATCGGAGGGGTGGGGATGAGCGCGCTCGCGACGGCGCTCGTCCGGCTCGGGGACGAGGTGACAGGCGCGGACCGCACGCTCGGCACGCCCAACATCCGCTTTCTGGAATCGCTCGGCATCCGGGTCTTTCCCGATGACGGCAGCGGAATCGACGCGAAGACGGACGAGGTGATCGTCTCGACGGCGATCGAGGCGACGAACCCCGGGCTCATCTTTGCGAAGGAGCTCGGCCTGCCCGTCACGCACCGTGCGAGGGCCCTCGCCCGCGCGCTGGAGGGCCATCGTCTCGTGGCCGTCGTCGGCACGTGCGGCAAGTCGACCGTCACCGCCATGCTCGGCCACGTGCTCGCCGAATGCGGTTTCGACCCGTTCTGCGTCAACGGCGCGAACGTGCCGGGCTGGGAAGGGGCCGTTCGCTTCGGCAGGGGCGAGTTCGCCGTCGCCGAGGTGGACGAAAGCGACAAGTCGCTCGTGGCGTTCCGTCCATACGCCGCGATCGTCACGAACGCCTCCGCCGACCACTATTCGAAAGAGGAGATGGACGAGGTCTTCGACGCGTTCATCAAGGACCTGCCCGGCCCGCTGGTCGATGGGCGGGTGATGCCATCGACTGGCGACCGACAGTCGCCGGCAGCCGTTGATGGCAATCGAATACTCGAGGTCGAGACCTCGATACCGGGGCGGCACAACCGGCAGAACGCCGCGCTGGCGCTGCGGATGGCGATGGCGCTCGGGTGCGACGAGGCGCGTGCGCGCGCTGCGCTCCTGTCCTTCCGCGGCGTCGAGCGTCGGCTGCAGCGAATCGGGTCGGCTGGCAATTCGGCCCCTGCCGTCTACGACGACTACGCCCACAATCCCGAGAAGCTGCGGGCGATGTGGACGACGCTCGCGGAGAAGTACGCTGGCGGCTTGTGCGTCATCTGGCGTCCGCACGGCTACGCGCCGCTCCGCAAGATGATGGACGCGCTGGTGACGATGTTCCGTGAGACGATTCGTCCGCAGGACCGACTGCTCCTGCTGCCGGTCTACGACGCCGGCGGTACGACCGACCGCTCGGTCAACAGCGATGCCCTCGCCCGATTGATCGCGGAGCGCGTGACGCTTGTCGCCGACCTCGACGCGGCATATGACTGGTGTGCCGCCCACTGCGGTGACTTCGCCGCCTTCGTGACGTGCGGGGCGCGCGACCCCGGGCTGCCGCTCCTCGCGCGTCGCCTTTCGCCCATCCCTGGTGCGGCCTGACGTGCCATGACATTGCTTGGGGAAACGCCTTCTTGGTCTGGTTCTAGATTGTGACCACCTGATTGGGCCTTGCGGATTGTGCGAACGCTTTTGACGTGCCGTATAAACCCGTATAAACCCTGCCAGACCGGGTTGCGACGGGCACGGGGAATATGGTATACTACGCACCATGGAAAGGTTCTTCAATATCGCAGGTTCGTGTAATCCGACAGGCCATTACATGCAGGGCGGCAAGCCCGTCCAAGTCTTCTTCTGCTGATCGTGTCATCGTCGTGAAAGTCAAGCGCCAGTCGGCCATGGATGCGGGAATGGAGGCCGAGGAGGCTTCGGCGGGATGAAGGTCGTCCACCTCCTGCCGGCGCTGGAGCAGGGCGGGGTTGAGACCGTGGTCTGCGACCTCAACCGCGCCCTCGTCGCCGCCGGCTGCGAGTCGGTTGTCATCTCGCGCGGCGGACGCCTCGTCGAGCGTATCGAGCGGGATGGCGGGCGCCACATCGCCCTCGACCTCAAGTCGAAGAACCCGCTCACCTACTTCATGCGTGCGCTGCGGCTGCGCAAGGTCATGCGCGCCGAGCGCCCCGATCTCGTCTGTGCCCACTCGCGCGTTCCTGCCTGGCTGTTCGTCTGGGCGAACCGCGCGCTCCGACTGCCCTGGATCACCTATGCTCACGGTGCCAACTCGGTCTCGCGCTACTCCGCGGTGATGACGCGCGGCGATCTCGTGATCACCCCCTCGCGGTTCCTCGCGGACTTCCTCAAGGCGAACTATGGCACGCTTGAAGAGCGCCTGCGTGTCATCCCCAACGCCGTCGATACCGTACGCTTCGATCCTGATCGGCTCGACGCGGCCTTCATTGCCGAGAAGCGCCGCGAATGGGGCATCGCGCCCGGCGACCACGTCTACATGGTGATCGGACGCATCACGCCCGTCAAGGGACTGGAGGCGCTCATCAGGGACTTCGCCGCCGGCCGGTATCCGCCGGATGGCGCGAAGCTGGTGATCGTCGGCGGAGCCGATCGCGATCACCAGCCGTTTCTTGAACGCCTCCAGGCGCTTGCGGCGTCGCTCTGCCCCACCGAATCGACGGCAGACGATGGCAATCGACGGCAATCGGCGGCGATCATCTTCGCCGGGCAGCAGTCGAAGATACCCGAGTGCCTCGCGATCGCCGACGAGGTGATCTCGGCGAACACGACGAAACCCGAGTCGTTTGGGCTCTCCGTCATCGAGGCGTATGCGATGAACCGACCGGTTCGGGCGCGGCGCTTCGGTGGTGTCGCAGAGGTGATGGCGGCCGTCGAGGCCGTCGGGGCGCCATCCCTGCGCGACGCCGTCCTCTCACTCTACGGCATCGACAAGTTCACCGAACGCACCCTCGCCGCCTATCGAGAGGTTGCGCGAAGAGCTTCGCAGAGTGCGAGAACATCGCACGAGACATCTTAAGGAACGACTCCCATGATACACTTCAATCGACCGCACATGACCGGGAAGGAAACGGAGTACATCCGTCAGGCCGTCCTCGACGGCAAGATCTCCGGCAACGGCGAGTTCACGCATCGCTGCCAGGACTACCTCGCGCAGCGCTATGGCTTCGGCAAGTGTCTGCTCACGACTTCGGGGACGGATGCGCTGGAGATGGCGGCGATCCTCACCGGTGTGGGACCCGGCGACGAGGTGATCGTGCCGTCCTACACGTTCGTCTCGACGGCGCTGGCGTTCATCCGCTGCGGCGCGACCGTCGTCTTCGCCGACAGCCGCGCGGACGAGCCGAACCTCGACGCGGCGCAGCTCGAGGCGCTCGTCACCCCGCGCACGAGGGTGATCGTGCCCGTCCACTACGCCGGCTGCGCGTGCGACATGGACGCGATTCAGGCGGTTGCCGATCGCCACGGGCTCCTGATCGTCGAGGACGCTGCGCAGGCGATCGACTCGTTCCACGTCGGGGCGGGCGGCACGCGCCGTGCGCTCGGTTCGATCGGGGCGCTCGGCTGCTTCAGCTTCCACGAGACGAAGAACATCATCTCCGGCGAGGGCGGCATGCTGGCGATCAACGACCCGCGGCTCTTCCGCCGCGCCGAGATCATCTGGGAGAAGGGCACCAACCGAGCGGAGTTCTTCCGCGGAGCGGTGAACAAGTACGGATGGGTTGACATCGGCAGCTCCTTCCTGCCGACGGAGATCGTTTCGGCGTTTCTCTGGGCGCAGCTCGAGCACCTCGACGAGATCCAGGCCGAGCGCAAGCGCCTGTGGCAGCGCTACTGGGACTTTCTCTCGGGGCTAGACCTGCCAGCGCACGGCATCTCCCTGCCGCGCATCCCCGCCTATGCGACCAATAACGCGCACATGTTCTACCTGCTCTTCCCCGATCTTGCGCGTCGCTCGGACTTCATCGCGCAGATGAAAGCCCGGGACATCCTCACCGTCTTCCACTACCTGCCGCTCCACTCGTCCGAGTTCTACCGCGCCCGTCACGACGGCCGGGCGCTCCCGAACTGCGACCGCTACGCCGACACGCTCGTGCGCCTGCCGCTCTACTGCGGTCTCGCGCCGGATCAGGACACTGTGCTCGCGGCCATTCGCGAGGTCTGCGGGCTCGCGCCCCGTCAGGCCGCTGAGAAAGGGCAAAGAGCGGCATCTACGGCACTTGGCGGTCAATAAGGAGGAAAGTGATGGTTCAGAAGATACTTCAACACAAGACGCGCATCTTGTTCGCCGTGTTCGTCGCCGGCTGTGCCGCGCATGGTCTGGCGGAGGTCAAGTTCGCCGAATGTCCGAAGTGCGACCGGCGCTTTCGCATCGCCGCCGACGGGCGGAGCGTCACCGTCAACCTGAGCCGAATCGGGCCCGGCGAGAAGGAGGCCGTCGCGGCGCGCGCCGCCGCCTACCTCGCCCGGGCGACGTTGCCCCCGGCGAGCGACCCGAAGGCGCGTCCGCTCATGGGTTGGTCGAGCTGGAACACCTTCGGCATCGGCATCTCCGAGGCGATCATCCTCGAGACCGCGCGGGCGATGGCGACGAACGGGCTAGCGGCCGCCGGCTACCGCTACGTCAACATCGATGACGGCTTCTTCAACGGACACGGTGCCGACGGTCGGCTCCGCTTCCATCCGACGCGCTTCCCGAACGGCATGAAGCCGGTCGTCGACGGCATCCACGCGCTCGGCCTCAAGGCGGGTATCTACTCCGACGCCGGGGCGGACACCTGCGGCAGCATGTGGGGCGGCGGTCCCGGCGGCAAGGATCTCGCCGGCATCGGCGCGGGACTCTACGGGCACGACGCGGAGGATTGCGCCCTCCACTTCGGGGAACTCGGTTTCGACTTCATCAAGGTCGATTTCTGCGGCGGCAAGAAGCTCCATCTCGATGAGCGCACACGCTACACCGAGATCGCGAGCGCCATTCGCGCGACCGGGCGCACCGACGTGCGGTTCAACATCTGCCGATGGGCGTTCCCCGGCACTTGGGCGGCCGAGGTCGCAGAGTCGTGGCGCACGACCGGTGACATCCGCGCCAACTGGAAGTCGGTGCGCCAGATCGTCGGCGAGAACCTCTACCTGTCCGCCTACGCGAAGCCCGGGCACTTCAACGACATGGACATGCTCGAGGTCGGCCATCGTGTCGGCCAGGTGAAGACGACGTTCGGCAAGAGCGACAGCGGTCTCACCGCCGACGAGGAGGCGGCGCATTTCGGTCTCTGGTGCCTGCTTTCCTCCCCGCTCCTCCTTGGTTGCGACGTGCGGACCATTCCCGCCGACACGTTCGCGCTTGTCACCAACCCATACTTGCTGGCGATGGGCCAGAACGACCTCGGGCTGCAGGCATACGTCGCTGTGCGCGAGGGGGATGCCTACGTGCTCGTCAAGGATGCGGACCGGAAGTTCGGCCCATCGCGCTATGTCGCGCTCTACAACGCCGGCGACGCCGCACACGAGTTCGCCGTCCACGCCGAACAGCTCGACCTCGGCGGACGCATCGAGGCGTTCGATCTCGTGGATCGGTCGGATGTCGGCGCGTTCCGGGATGTCGTGCACGTCACCGTCGCGCCGCATGCGGCGCGATTCTTCCGCTTCGATGCGGCGACACGGCTGGAGCGCACCGTCTACGAGGCCGAGACGGCGTTCCTCACGGACTACCAGGAGCTGAGTCCTGCGGAGAAGGCGGGCACCGCGGCGCCGGCGGAGCAGAAGGGCGCGTCGGGCGGCGTTGCCGTCCGCTTCCTCGGCGGTCGCGCCTCGAACGACCTCGTTTGGCGTGAGGTCAATGTCATCCGGGGCGGGCGCCGCCGGCTGGAGTTCCGCGTGAACTCGCCGGACGATCGGTTCTTCTTCGTGCAGGTCGACGGGGACGTTCCGCGAAAGGTCGCGGTGGCGGCGACGGGCGGCGCGTTCAGGACCGTCTCGATTGCCTTGGATCTCGTGCCGGGCCTTCACGCCATTCGCCTCTTCAACCCATCCGCCTGGGCGCCGGATGTCGACGCGCTTGTCCTGGGGGAAGTCGAGCGTCCGCCATCCCTCGTCTCTCAAATTATGCTATAATATCGCGCGGAGACCAATAAGGAGATTCAACGATGTTCTGTTCAGAATGTGGTGCCGAGATCAACGACAAGGCCGTGGTGTGCCCTAAGTGCGGGGTGCCGGTCGCAGGCGCGAGAGGGGTGAATCCGATTACCGAGGACGTGCCCAACCATATGGTCGGGGCGATATTGTCCACGATCTTCTGCTGTCTGATCGGCGGCATAATCTCCATCGTCTACTCGGCTCAGGTCAACACCAAGCTCGCTCAGGGAGATGTCGCCGGTGCAAGGGCCGCGTCGAAGACCGCAAAGACGTGGATCTGGGTAAACGTGCTTTCCGCTCTTGCCGGATGGATGTTCTGGCTGGTGGCGGTCATGCTTGGAGCGGCTAGCGCGGTGGCACAATAGGCTTTGCCGCTCGTGCTGCCCTGCCCGAGACCTGTGCTTCTGGCGGTCTTTGCCGCTGGAGTCGTCAGCTTGACTGTTCTCCACATCGTCAATCCGCAGGAGGCAAGCTGGATTCCGCCCTGCCCGTTCTTTGCTGTGACGGGGCTTAAGTGCCCGGGCTGCGGCACGTTGAGGGGTATTCACAACCTGTTGCATCTCAGGTTCCGCGCGGCGTGGGAGCTGAATCCGCTGATGGTCGTCTCGATTCCGCTCATTCTTGCGTTGCTGGCGTTTCCGAGACTTCGCAGAAATGTCGTGTTGGGCTGGTCCCTGCTGGCCGTGACATTGTTCTATTGGGTGTTGCGCAACTTACTCTAGGAGGTAATATACTCTGATTCTTTGTCGAAGCAGGACGTGTCGCGGAAAACTTCCTTGCGCGGCCAAAGATTGCAAGTGACAGGCACGGCCCTCAAGTGATATAATGTCAGCAGAAGCTCTTCAGGGGAAAAACCGGAGAAACGGAAATGAACAGGAAATTCAAGATCGGCTACCTGCCGCTGAGCAAGGTGAACTGGACGAACGCGACGCTGGAGGGGCAGCGCGTGAAAGCGGAGGAATTCCTCAAGTCGCTGCCGGGCGTCGAGGTGATCGGCCCCGACCACATGCTGACGCTCGAGGACGAGGCCGTGGCGCAGCTCGGGGCGTTCGAGGAGAGCCGCCCCGACGTGCTAGTCTGCCACTTCATGACGTTCTCGCTTGGCGTCGTGCCGCCGATGATGGCGCAGCGCCTCGGCGTGCCAGTCGTCCTCTGGTCGATGAAGGAGCCCGATCCGAACGGCGGGCGCCTGCAGAACAACTCGTTCTGCGCGGCGAACATGAACGCGCACCACATGTATCGGCTGCACATCCCGTACTTCCACGTCCACGCCGAGCCGGGTACGCCGGAGGCGGCGGAGGCGATGACGAAGGCGATCACCGTCGCGCGCACGATGAAGGTGCTGCACGAGATGCGCATCGGCCTGATCGGCGGGCGCGTCCCGGGCTTCTACACGAGCTGCTGCTCGGAGATGCTGCTGCGGCGCCTCCTCGGTCCCGAGGTGAAGATCATCACCGAGCACGAGGTGTTCACCGTCGCGCAGAATCTCTCCGACGAGGAGGTAGCGCAGGCGAAGAAGGAGATTCTCGAGGACTCGCCGTGTCACCCGACGGACGGTCCGAAGGGCGACCAGTTCGAGAAGGCGGCGCGGCTCTACGGCGCAATCGTCAAGTCGAAGAGGAAGTTCATGGTCGACACGCTCGCCATGCGCTGCTGGCCGGAGGTGATCCTGAACGAGTTCTACGGCATCGCCGTCTGTTCGACGATTGGTCATCTCACCAACCACGGCCACCTCTGCGCGTGCGAGGGCGACATCTACGGGGCGGTGATGATGCGCATCGGGCAGGAGATCTCCGGCGAGAAGCCGTTTTTCTGCGACCTCATCATCTGCGAGGGCGACTACGGCGTCACGTGGCACTGCGGCGCGGCGCCCTGCGCGATCTGCAAGCCTGGCGCGGAGCACACGCTCAGGTGCTCGGCGACGGTCGAGGGCGGTGGCGTGAAGGGCGTCACCGACGAGTTTCCGCTGAAGCCAGGGCGCGTGACGCTCGCGCGTCTCGGCGAGAAGCGCGATGGCGACGGCTTCCGCATGCTCGTCTGCACGGGGACGGGCCTCGACACCGACCTCTTCGTGCGCGGCAATCCGCTCAAGATCAAGTTCGACGCCGGTTGCGAGGCCGTGCGCGAGGAGGTGATCGAAAACGGCTGGGAGCACCATTACGCGCTCATGTATGGCGATCATGTCGACGAGCTGAAGGCGCTCTGCCGCAATCTCGACATCGAACTGCACCTCGTGCGCTGAACGGAGCATGGACAACATCCTCTGTCTGAAGTGGGGAACGCTGTACTCGGCCGAGTACGTGAACCGCCTCCATCGCGGCGTAAAGGCTCACCTGCACCGTCCGTTCCGCTTTGTCTGCGTGACGGACGACCCGACGGGGCTGGCGGAGGGCGTCGAGGCGGCGCCCATACCGCCGAAGCCGCCGGGAATGGAGTTCAACGACCAGTACACGGGCTGGCCCAACATCTACATCAAGCTGTGCGTCTTCGAGAAGGGGTTCGCCGGTCTCGCCGGGCCGACCCTCTTCCTCGACATCGACCAGATCGTGACCGGCGACATCGACTGCTTCTTCGACTACCGCCCCGGCGAGTTCTGCATCATCCACAACTGGGTGGAGCTCCGCAAGCGGCTTTTCCGCAAGGTGCCGTTCTGCGGCAACTCGAGCTGCTTCCGGTTCGAGGCCGGCTCGGCGGCGAGCGACCGCATCTACCGCCAGTTCCTCGCCGACCTGCCCACGGCGCTCGACTACAACGTCTACTGCACCGAGCAGGCCTACATGACTCACGCGGTCGGCCCTGAAAACATCCGCTTCTGGCCGGCGAACTTCGTACGGTCGTTCAAGCGCTCGTGCGCCTGGCCCTGGCCGCTCAACCACTTCCTCGTGCCGCGTCTGCCGCGCGACACGCGTATCCTCTGCTTCCACGGCAACCCGTCGCCGACGGAGGCGATCGGCGGATACCGCGGGCGGCATCTCAATACCTGGACGCGTCCTGCGCCCTGGGTGAGGGAGCTATGGGAGAAGTGACATGCTGAAGACCTATCTCGTCAACATGGACTGGAATCCGCAGCGGCTGGCCTTCATGAAGGAGCAGCTCGACCGGATCGGCATCGAGTTCGAGCGCTTCCCCGGCATCGTCGGGGCGAGCTTCAAGGGCAAGGAGCTTCGCAAGGTCTTCTCGCCGGTCCGCTCGCTGATCGCGCTTCGCAAGCGGATGACCGCCGGGCAGCTCGGCGACACGCTCTCGCACCTCGCGATCTACCACAAGATGATCGACGGGAACGTTCCCGCCGCGCTCATCTTCGAGGACGACGGCATCCTCGCGCCGTTCTTCATGACGGAGGTCGAGGAGGTGGAGCGGACGCTCGACCCCAAGAGGCCGCAGGTCTTCCTCTTCGACGGCTACGGTACGGACATCGACGAGAACACGCCGCCCGGCATCCGTCCCGCGAAGAATGCCTGGTGCACCGAGTGCTACATCTGCACGCTCGCGGCGGCGAAGCTACTCGTGGCGAAGAACGAGCCGGTTATCGTGGTCTGCGACAGCTGGAAGCGCTTCCGCCGCTGGTTCGGCCTGGAGCTCTACCACGTGGTGCCGCTCGCCGTCACGCAGGCGGACAAGCGCTTCGGCAGCGACATCCCCATGGAGGAGAAGGTCGGCAGCTGGTTCGTGCGGCAGGTGCTCTGGATCATCGACTTCTTTCTCATCCTGCTGACTGGGCGATGACGGTCGACACCGAGACTCTCGCCGTGACGCTGGCCGAACGCCTCGGGACGGACCGTCCGTCGCTCGTGCCGCTCGGCGTGAAGTGCGCCTGGCCGGTCTTTCGCGCGGAGATCGCCGGGCATTCGCCGATCTTCGTCAAGGTGACGGAGCGTGCGGCGGCGGAGCGTGCGCTCGCGTTTCTCGGAGCGCTCGCGGGGGGCTGTCCGTTCCTACCGCGTCCGGTCCTCCTCGAGGCGCCGGCGCTCGGCGAGCTGGCCGTCCTCTGTCTCGAGTGGAAGGAGGCGCGGCGCGTCAACGCAGAGGACATGACGGAAGGTCAGCTCGGTAGCTTCCTTGATGGCTGCGTTCGGCTCTCCCGTGCGCTTGCCGCCTTCACGGGCCCTGTCGCGCCGCTCGGCGAGGATGCGCCGGATCGTCAGCACGCGCAGCTGGCCGCTTACGCCGCCCGCCACCCGTTCGCCGGTCGACTGCTGCGTCCGCTCCTCGGCATCCCCGCAACGGAGCGCACCTACGGCGCGCGGCCGCTCGTCACGATCCACGGCGACCTGCAGCCGGAGAACTACGGTTTCGACGGCGAGCGGTTCGCCGCCGTCTTCGACACCGACGACATCACCCAGGGACTCGCGTGCGAGGACGCGACCTACGCATTCACCGAGCGTGCGCGCCGCGGATCGCTCTCGTCCGCGAAACGCCGCCGTCTCGCCGAGCTCTTCCGGCGGTTCGTGGCGATTTCACCCTGGCCGCGCGACGAGTGGCTCATCGCAATCAGCCACGCGCGGCTTCGGATCGCCGCGCGACGGCTTGCGCGCCATCCCGACGCCGCCTTTGTCGCCCTCGACATCCGCCTTCGGGACCGTCCGCTCCGTACGTTCGCGCGCCTTGTCGCGGAAGGATGGCGGAAAACCCCGTGGGAGGCGCAGCCATGAGCGCGGCGCGGCGCTCGCAACCGGCCGCGAAGGCGGTGGTCGTCCTGTCCGGCGGGCAGGACTCGGCGCTGTGCCTTGCGCTCGCGGTGCGACGGCACGGCGCGGACGCCGTGGCGGCGATCACCTTCACCTACGGTCAGCGGCACGCGGTCGAGACCCGTTACGCGCGGCGGCTCGCGCGGCGGTTCGGCATCGCCGTCCACAAGGTCGTGCGCCTCGGCTTCTACCGCGATCTCACCACGAACGCGCTCCTGGACAGCCGCCAGCCGATCGCCCGCGTCCGTGGCGCGAAGTGCCCGAACACCGTCGTCGAGGGGCGCAATGCGTTCTTTCTTCTCGCGGCGGCCGTGTGGGCGAAGACGCTCGGCGCGACCGAGGTCTACACCGGCGTCTCGCAGACGGACTTCTCCGGCTACCCCGACTGCCGCGGCGTCTTCATCCGCGCCCAGCAGCGGGCGATTCGGCTGGCGCTGGACTATCCGGTGCTCATCGTCACCCCGTTCCTCCTGAAGACGAAGGCGCAGGAGTGGGCGCTGGCGGATCGCCTCGGGCTCCTCGACCTGATCCGCAACGAGACCGTCACCTGCTACAACGGCATTCCGGGAAGCGGATGCGGCAAGTGTCCCGCCTGTCGCCTCCGCAACCGCGGTCTACGGGACTATCTCAAGGGCCGGAACGCGTGACGGCCGATGTTTTCGCATGAGGCGCGATTTGATATAATATGGCTCGTGAAGTCCAGAGGCATCGGGAACACATCATGTGCGCGGCCGGACGTTGGCTGGGAGGCGCACCGGCCATGACCATGACGCGCAGGGGCTTCATTCTCGCATCCGGTGCGGCGGCGTTCGGGGCGGGTTGCCTTTCGTCAAAACAGAAAAGGAAAGAAGGTTCAAGCATGCTCAAGGGCATCTCACCGGTCGTCTCACCCGACCTCCTCAAGGCGCTCGCCGAGATGGGGCACGGCGACGAGCTCGTCATCTCCGACGCGCATTTCCCGGCGCACACGATCAACGCGAATGTCATCCGCGCGGATGGCGTGGGCGCCGACAGACTCCTGGCGGGTATCATCCCGCTCCTCGAGCTCGACGCCTACGCGACGCCGGTCATCATGATGGCACCCGTGCCCGGCGACACGCTCGATCCGGCGGTCGAGCGCAAGTACCGCGCGGCAATCGGGTACGAAGGCAAGATCGAGCGCGTGGAGCGGTTCGCGTTCTACGAGCGGGCGAAGAAGGCCTTCGCCGTCGTCCTCTCGGGCGAGACGGCGAAGTACGGCAACATCATCCTCAAGAAGGGCGTGACACCAGTCGCGTAACAGGGAACGGAAAATGGACAGACGTGAATTCATCACCGGAACCGCACTCGCGAGCGGAGCCATCGCCCTGCCGGCGAGGGGCGCACAGACGGCGTTCGAGCACACCTTCCCCGAGGGCGCGCACCCCTGGACGAGCGAGCGCTTCCTCGACGATCCGCAGGAGTTCCACTTCGCGATCGTCTCCGACCGGACGGGCGGGGAGCGACCCGGCTTCTTCGGCAAGGCGATGGACATTCTCAACCTGCTGCGGCCGGAGTTCGTCATGTCCGTCGGCGACCTCATTGCCGGCGGCGGCGTGCCCGCGCCCAAGCTGCGTGCGCAGTGGGAGGACCTGCGCCGCCACATCGCCAAGCTGGAGATGCCGTTCTTCCATGTCGTCGGCAACCACGACATCTGGACCGGTTTCACGGGCATGTCGCCGGCGCGGCAGACCTCCATCGACATGTGGAAGGAATACTGCGGACCGAACACCTACTACGACTTCGTCTACAAGCGCTGCCATTTCGTGTGTCTCGACTCGATGGAACGCCACGACTACTATCCGCCGCGCGAGCCGGTGTCGCCGAAGCAGCTCGGTTGGGCGGCGTCGCAAATCGAGCGGCACGCCGACGCGCGCTGGCATTTCCTCTTCATCCACAAGCCGCTCGACTTCACGAGCGACACCTGGATGGCGTTCGAGCGCCACATTGCCAAGTACGACTTCTGCGTCTTCTGCGGTGACTGGCACAACCACTGCACCGCCACGCGACTGGGCAAGAAGTACTACCTGCTCGGCACGACCGGCGGCGGCTACAATCGCGGCGGCGTCCGCGACGACCTGCGCCGCGGCGATCTCGACGCGGTGACCTGGGTGACGATGACGAGGAAGGGCCCGGTCATCTCCAACATCGCGCTTTCCGGCGTCTACGGCGACACCATCCAGACCTGCGCGACCACCGAGGGGTGGATCGAGGCGCCGCTCGACTATCCTTCGCACCGCGCGGAGAATCCGCTTCGGTATGCGAACGAGAGGAACACCGCCCTGATTCCCGCAGAGGTGATGGTGGGGCCCGGCTACGACTGGCACTTCCGCCACGCCGTCATCCTCCGCCAAGGTCGCATCCACGACGCGGGGATCGAGAAGTTCAAGCCGAACCACCGCCGCGTGGTTCTTCTCGGTGACGAGACGGCGAGCGCGAGGGCGAAGGACTATGGCGGCGGATGGCAGGTCTTCGACCTTGGCTTCCCAGGCGATCGAGTCGAGAACGTGCTCTGGCGCGTCATCGAAGGGGAGCTGTTCGGCTACGACCCTGATGCGGTCGTGATCTCCGCCGGCGCTCACAACCGGGAACGCAACACGCCGGAGGAAATCGCTGCCGGACTTGCCAAGCTCACCGGATACGTGCGCGCGGAGGTCCCGCGCGCCCGAATCATCAGCTAAGGAAAACAAAAGGAGAAAACACACATGAAACGACTGATTCTCTCACTCGGCGTCATCTCGCTCGCCATCGCCGCGGCTGCGGCCGATTGCGCGGCGAAGCTGTGCATCGCGCCGGCTCGCATCGGCGTCTGCAGCTGGAGCTGGCGGCAGCCAATCCGCCAGGTCGTCGAGCAGATGGAGAGGAACGGCATCCGGAACGTCAACCTCGCGCTCATGCCATTCATCGACAACGACAAGTACCATGGCGGCTCGGAGAGCCCCGAGACGTGGCAGTACCTGAAGGAGAAGGTGGCGAAAGGCGACATCGTCGTCGTCTCGACGATGATCTCCACCGTCGGTGAGGACTACACGACGCTGGACTCGATCCGTCGCACCGGCGGCATCGTGCCCGACCAGCACTGGGCGGCTAACAAGGTGCGCTTCGAGAAGGGTGCGAAGCTGACGCGCGAGCTCGGCTGCCGCTACCTGCTCACGCACGCCGGCTTCATGGACGAGGATGACCCAGCGGCGTTCGGCAAGTACCTCGAGCGCGTTGGGTGGATCCGCGACGAATGCGCGAAGAGCGGCGTCAACCTGCTGCTCGAGACCGGGCAGGAGACAGCCGATGCGCTCGCGCGGTTCCTGCCGCTCCTGCCGGGCGTCTACGTCAACCTCGACCCGGCGAACATGATCCTCTACGACAAGGGCTGCCCGATGACGGCGCTTGATCGGCTCATTCCGTGGATCCGCCAGATTCACGTGAAGGATGCGCGGCTCACGACGCGCAAGGGCGAGTGGGGCACCGAGGTGCCGTGGGGCGAGGGTGAGGTCGGCGGCGCGGCGTTCATCGCCCGTCTGGAGCGCCTCGGCTTTACGGGCGTCTACGTGATTGAGCGCGAGGGCGGCGACAACCGCGCGGGCGACATCATCCTCGCGAAGGATCGCCTGCTTGGCAAATGCGCGCGCTGAGCGAGTAGAGGTGCTCCACGAGACGCCGGTCCAGCGTCCGCTCGAGGAACGGAATCACCTCGTGGCGTACGCGGTTGCGCTCGATCGAGACATCACCGTTTGAGGCATCCTCGCGCCAGGTCTCGCCGTACTTGATGAGATATTCCCTGAGTTCGCTGTCGCGGCAGCCGAGCAGGGGGCGCACGAAGCGGATCTCGCCCACCTCGCTCCGCTCGCGGATGCCGCAGAGCGACACACGGCGGAGTTTCATCAGGAAAGTCTCGGCGACGTCGTCCATGTGATGTCCCGTCGCGATGGCGTCGAGCTTCAGCGTGTGGGTGCAGCGGGCGAAGAACGCGAGCCGGACGCGCCGCGCCGCCATCTCGAGCGATTCGCCCTTGCGACGTACGACCTGCGCGTGGGTGCCCCTGAACGGGATGCCCAGGCGATGGGCGAGGGCGCGGACGAACTGGTATTCCTCCTTCGATTCCCGGCGCAGCCCGTGGTCAACGTGCAGGATCACGAAACGTTTCGCGGCGTTCCTCTTCCTGCCGCCTTTCGTGAGCAGGAAGGCGAGCGCCACCGAGTCGGCTCCGCCGCTCACGGCGATGCCGATGCGTCCCGACGGCAGGATGGCTCTGTTGATTTTCAATGGCGAAGGTCTCGTGACTCTCAGCTCTTGACTCTTGACTTCACTGGCGGAGGGGGGGGGATTCGAACCCCCGGTGGACTTGCGCCCACACAACCTTTCCAAGGTTGCACCATCGACCACTCGGACACC
>CACYCW010000064.1 GCA_902773015.1 uncultured bacterium | reverse complement strand
GACCCGGAGCTGCTGAAGAAGTGGCTGCCGGTCGACCTCTACGTCGGCGGCGCGGAGCACGCCGTGCTGCATCTCCTCTACGCGCGCTTCTGGCACAAGGTGCTCTTCGACCTCGGGCTCGTGCCAACGCCGGAGCCGTTCCAGCGGCTCGTCAACCAGGGCATGATCCTCGGACTCGCCTACCGGACGAAGCGCGGCGTGCTCATTCCGATGGACGAGATCGAGTGGAGGGACGGCAAGCCCTACGGGCGCGAGGAGGGCGGCGAGCTCGAGGAGCTCACCGAGTTCCCGGCGAAGATGTCGAAGTCGCTGAAGAATGTTGTCAACCCCGATGACGTCATCCGTGACTACGGCGCCGACTCGCTGCGCCTCTACGAGATGTTCATGGGGCCGCTGCAGGCGGTGAAACCGTGGTCGACAAAGGGTGTGGAGGGCGTTCACCGCTTCCTTCGGCGAGCGAACCGTCTCGTCACCGAGACGCCGATCGCGGAGCGTCCGCTGACGAAGGCCGAGGCGAAGAGCCTCGCGGCGATGGTGAAGAAGGTCGGCGACGACCTCGAGGCGATGGCCTTCAACACGGCGATCAGCGCGATGATGGTGTTCGTCAACGAGGCGGAGGGTTTCGCCAAGGGGACGACGAACGGGGGCACTGGCGCCACCGAACCCCTGCCCAGGGAGTTTTTGGAGAAGTTCGTACTGTGCCTCGCGCCGTTCGCGCCGCACTTGGGCGAGGAGCTGTGGCAGGTTCTAGGACACCGGGAGTCGCTGGCCTACGAGCCATGGCCCACGTACGACCCGAAGGCGCTCGTGGAGGACGAGATCGAGATTCCAGTGCAGGTGATGGGCAAGCTGCGCGGCAAGATCGTCGTGCCGGTCGCGGCGACGCCAGCCGACATGGAGGCCACGGCGAAGGCGAACGCCGATGTCGCGAAGTTCCTCGAGGGCAAGACGATCGTCAAGGTGATTGCCGTGCCGAAGCGCATGGTGAACTTCGTTGTTCGCTGATGAAGGCGATCATCCCAGCCGCCGGACACGGCACGCGCTTCCAGCCGGTGACGCGGGTCATCCCTAAGGAGATGCTGCCGATCGGCTCCAAGCCGGCGCTGGAGCTCATCGTGGACGAGGCGAAGAGTGCCGGGGCGGACGAGATCGTGATCGTCATCTCGCACGGCAAGGAGCTCATCCGCGAGTATTTCAAGGACGACCCGTCGATCCGCTTCGTCTACCAGGAGGAGCAGAAGGGGCTCGGTCACGCGGTGATGATCGGCCTGGAGGCGCTGGAGAATCTGGATGCCTCGCCCGTTCTCATCCTGCTGGGGGACGCGGTCGTCGCCGGATGCAATGCGTCCGCGGCGATGGCGGCGGTCTCCGCGGCGAACGGCGGCGCGGGTGTGATCGGTCTCGAGCGCGTACCGCGCGAGAAGGTGTCCCGCTACGGTATTGTGCGGCTCGAAGGAGATCGCATCGTCGATCTCGTGGAGAAGCCGAGCCCCGAGACGGCACCGAGCGATCTCGCGATCGCGGGGCGCTACCTGCTGGACGGACGCATCCTCGAATTCCTCCGCACTCAGGAGCCGGGCAAGGGCGGCGAGATCCAGCTCACCGATGCCATCCGCCGCATGGTCACCACCTCTCACCTTTCACCTTTCACCTTTCACCTCTACGGCTACATCTATCCGGGGCGGCGACAGGACATCGGCAACCCGAAGGGCTATTTCGATGCCTTGAAGGCAATGGGAGAAAACGAATGAAACAGGCGGTGCAGGTCATCAGGGCGCGAAGCTTCGCGCGCGCGGGGTTCCTCGGCAATCCGTCCGACGGCTATTTCGGCAAGACGATCTCGTTTTCCTTCACCGAGTTCTGCGTCGACCTGCGGCTGACGGAGAGTTCGCGCCTGAGGTTCGTCCCCGGCGAGGTCGATGACGCGACGTTCGACTCGCCGCGGCAGCTCGTGCGCGACCTGCGGCTCTACGGCTACTACGGCGGCATCCGCATGCTCAAGGCGGTCGCTAAGCTCTTCTTCGAGTACTGCGAGGAGCACGCGATCAAGATTGCGGACGCGAACTTCACCGCCGAGTACAAGATCAACATCCCGCGGCTCGTGGGGCTCTCGGGCTCGAGCGCCATCTGCTCGGCGATGCTCAAGGCGCTGATGGAGTTCTACGGAGTGGAGATCCCGATCGAGGAGCAGCCGACGCTGATCATGTGCGCCGAGCGGGACGAGCTCGGCATCGCCTGCGGCCTGCAGGACCGCGTCGCCCAGATCTACAATGGGCTGACCTTCATGGACTTCGATCGCGAGCTGGTCGAGTCCACCGGCCACGGTCGCTACGAGCGCCTCGATCCGCGGCGCGTGCCCAACCTCTACGTCGCCTACGATCCTGCGCGCGCGGAGGAGAGCGGCAAGGCGCACAAGAAGGTCAGGAAGCTCTTCCAGCAGCAGAACCACGACGTGGTCGCGGCGATGTCGGAGTTCGCGGACATCGCGCAGCAGGGACGTGACGCGCTGGTCGCTGGACGCTTCGAGCGCATCCCCGCGCTCGTGAACGCCAACTTCGACCTGCGGGACAGGATTTTCAATGTTGCGGAGGAGAACCGCCGCATGGTGATGGTCGCACGCAACGCCGGGGCGTCCGCCAAGTTCGCCGGTTCTGGCGGCGCGATCGTCGGCACCTACGAGGACGACGCGCAGTATGTGGCGCTCTCGACTGCGCTGGAGGGCATCGGTTGCCGTACGCTGAAACCGGTGATTGCAGCGAAGGAGGACGAGTCCGCCGAGCTGGATTCCGCAGCATTGTGGCGTAATTCGTAACGGAATTGTGATATAATGTGCGCATGAATCCAATCGCCAGAAGGGTGCTGACCGCCTTGACAACCGCCGCGCTGGTGGTGCTGGCGATCATCTACGCGCCGACTGGGTGGATTCGTCCGGCGGTGATTGCGCTCATCGCGCTGGCGGGTGTGGAACTCGCGCTGCTCCTGCGGCGGCGGCTGGCCTGGTTCTCGTGGGGAATGCTGATCGCGCTGCCGCTCGGGCTGGCCGTCCTCTGCGGGCTGCTGGCGCTACCGCTGACGGCGGAGCGGCACGGCAACTTGATGATGCTCTATCTCATCGCGATCGTGAAGTTCTCGGACATGGGCGGGTTCGCGATCGGGGTGTCGACGGCGCGGCTGATGAGGGGCGGCAACCACAAGCTGTGTCGCACGATCTCGCCGAACAAGAGCTGGGAGGGGCTGGCGGGCTCGGTTCTCGCGTCGGTGCTGATGTCGCTCGCGTTCCTGCCGGTCACGCATTTCACAGTCGTGAAGGCGCTGGTGTTCGGCGTCGTGGCGGCGCTTGTCGGCACGGCGGGCGATCTCGTGGAGAGCAAGCTGAAGCGTTGGGTTGGCGCGAAGGACTCGGCGGCGTTCATGCCCGCCGGTCTCGGCGGTTTCCTCGACATGTTCGACTCGCTTCTCATCGCCCCCGCCGTCCTGTTGCCGTTCATCTGAACGCGATGGTCGGGGATCCCGACGAGATCAAGTGACTGCGGTCACTTGGTTTCGCCGAGGTCGATGCGGACGATGCGTGTGGTGGTGAGCCGGCGCACGGAGAAGGTGAGTTGGCGGCGGCCCTTGATGCGGCGGCCGAACTCCTTGGCGCTGGTGACGGGTTCGCCGTCCACCTCGGTGATGATCTCGAATGCCCTCAGTCCCGCGACGGCCGCCGGGTCGCCGCTCTTGAGTTTCGCGACCACGACGCCAGGTGCGTCATCCGGCAGGCGGTAGTAGTCGCGCACCTCGAAGGTGAGGTCGCAGACGGTCATGCCGATGTCGCGATTGCGGCTGCGGCGGGCGCTGAGGAAGTGCACTGGCAACTGCTCGAGGGTCATCGCCGCCTCGCGGCGCTTGCCATCGGTCACGTAGGAGACGACCACCTTCGCGCCGATGCCGTAGCGGCTGAACGTCTCGTTCACGCCGCGCTCCACATTCGGCCAGGGCATCGTGCCGCGCGTACCGTCGAGGGTCTCGAAGCTGCCGAAGCGGGAGGAGAGGAAGCCCATCGAGCCGAAGCCGGACGACAGTTCGAGCGGAACCTTCGCGCGGCTCTTCGCCGGCCGCACGTCCACCAGCACATCCCCCTCGCGGAGGCCCGCATTCGCGGCGGGCGTGCCGGGGTAGACCCTGCCGACTAGCGCTCCGCGGCTGCTCGACTCGCGCAGGAACGCCGTCGCCTTCTTCTCTCGCGCGACCTCGTCGGTGAGCGTCTGCGCATCGACGCCGATCCACGCCGCCCGCACCCTGTCGTCATCGCCGCGGGGGCGGAACTCGGGATTGAACGCGCGGTCGACGACGAGTTGTGCGAGCGCGGCGCCGTCAGCGGTTTCGATTCCGGACGAGTAGCGGTTGGCGGTGGTGCGGCGCTGCAGGGCCAGGGCTGCGAGACGTCCCTCGGCATCGAACAACAGCTGGCGTCGACCGTTGTGGGCCGTGCCGACATTGGGGACGTATTTGCCGCCGCGAATCTGAACGAGGCTCGAGATGCGGGTCGGTTGCACCGGTAACCGTAGCCGACCGGCCGCGTTCTCCGGCGCGACGAGCCAGCCTTCGCAGTCGATGTCCGGCGGAAAGCCTCCTTCGTGGAGGCGGCAGGGGACGATGCCCGCCGGGGTCTTGCCGTCCGGGAACTTCGCGACGAAGGCTCCCCACTCGTCGAATGCGCCGACGAACTCGAGCTGGTGCTTGCCGCCGTCCGGGGCGGTGAGTTCGATCTTGCGAAGGCGGGCGGTTTCCTCGCTCGTCAGCTTCTCCATCACCACAACCTCGCCGTTTTCGAGGACGATCCCCCAGGTGTCGTGTTCGTCTTTTGGCCGATCGCCCGACCCCCAGTCGTCCGAATCGGAGAAAAACACAATATTGCTGCGGCCGGTATTCATCTCCTTTGGTTTCGTCTCCAGCCGTAGGTAGAGGCTGGCGATGGATGCGGCGATGCGTCCTTCCGCTTCAGCGGCGGCCTTGTCGAGCGAGTCGGCGGGCACGCCTTTCCACGTCGACGGGGAGGCGAAGGCGGTGGCGTCCGTCGGCCAACGCGGGCGGAACACGACGCTCGCGGCATCGTTGGAGGCGTTTATTGCGATTGCATTAACCGGCAGGTTCAGGAAGTCCCTGCCCTTGGCGCCGTCGCGGCGGCTCAGCTCGCCAGATCCCTTCGCGTGGCAGGATAGGGCGCCGTTCTCGAAGTTCGCAGCGACGAACGACCAGTCGGAGGTCGTCGCGGCGTGGGCGTTGAATGTGAGCGGTTTCACACCTGGAAGCGGCTTCTCCAGACGCAGCTCGAGTGCGCGCTGCTCGGGGTAGCGCGTCACCTCCGAGGCTGCGGCGGTCTCGCCGCTCGCGGCGATCTCGAAGCGTTCGATCCATTTCGAGCGAACGCGCGGGTCGGCCAGTAGCACGCGGTCGGGGGCGATGGCGAAACCGATGAAACGCAACGGGAATCCCTTGTCAAGGCGCTCCTGGATGTCGTGTCGCGAGCGGAAGTCGGGCATCTCGCCCTCGGGGCCTAGCCGGAGGTAGATGCGCACCTCGACGACGGACGGCGCATAGCGCGCCATGAGCGTCTGATGGCGGTCAATTCGGTCCTGTAGGGTCCTGGGCGCGGCAGAGACCGCCGTGCAAATGGCGGCGAGCGCCGCCATCGCGAGCATCCGGGTCACGGTGTTCATGGCATCTCCTTCTCGGTGTCGGTGATGTAGTTGAGAATGAGTTGGACCGGTCGTCCCTTCCGGAGAAGGGAGAACGACATCTTGGACCGGCCCGGCAGGTCCTTGAGCGCCTTGTCGTAGAGGGCCGAGAGCTCGGCGACGGACTTGATCTGCCTGCCGTCGACCTTCTGCACGATGTCCTCGCGGCAGAAGCCGCAGTTGTCGGCGTTGCCGTCCCAGGCGACGGCGGAGAGGAAGACGCCGCCTTCGGGGGCGAAGAAGGCGAGTTCGGGCACGTCGAAGCGGTTGATCTCCTTGGCGGTGAAGCCCCAGCGTTCGAAGGCCTTCTCCTCGCCCTCGACGCGACCCTTCTCGGCGGGGGCGAGCCGGATCTCGATCGGGGCGCCTTCACGGACCAGCGAGAAGGCAACCTCGCGTCCGAAGGGGAGGCGGCCGAGCCGACGCTCGAAGGCGGGCAGCTCCTCCCAGGTGCGCACGGTGACGGGAGCGCCGCCGATGGCGGTCACGCGGTCGTTGGGCTTGAAGCCTGCCTTGGCACCGGGGCTGCCGGGTTCGGTGCCGGAGACGACAACGCCGGAGTCGGCGTCGAAGACGATGTTGTGCTCGAAGTCGTCGAGCGGCTGGAAGTCGATTCCGAACCACGCCCAGCCGGCCTCGCCCTTGGCGCGGAGATTGGGCAGCAACTCGAGAATGATGGTGGAGGGGATGGTGAAGGCCTGGTCGCCGAACAGGATGCCGCGGGCGTTGAGCCCCAGCACCTTGCCGTCGGTGTCGACGAGTGGGCCGCCGGAGTTGCCGGGGGAAATCGCTGCGTCGGTCTGGTACCAGAGGGTGTACCTGCCGGCGCGCGACAGGTAGCGGTCGTTGCAGGAGACGATGCCCATGGTGACTGATCGCGCGAGTCCCCAGGGCGCGCCCATGGCCAGCACGACCTCGCCCACCTCGGCGCGGCGGTTCGCAAGTTCGGCGGCGGGCAGCGGCGGCGCACCGGCCGGTCGCTCGAGCTTGAGGAGCGCGATGTCGAGATCTTTGTCGGAGCCGATGACCTTGGCGCGGCAGCTCGTGCCGTCTGGCAGCTGGCAGCGGATGTCGGTGGCCTTGTCGATGACGTGGTGGTTGGTGAGCATCTCGCCGTCGGGGGAGATGACCACGCCGGACCCGGAGGCCTGCGCCTTCTCGTCCTTGCCGGAGCCGAGGTTGCGCATGACGGTGCGGACGTAGACGAGCGAGGGGAACACGGCTGCCTTGGCGTCGCTGACGGTGTCGCGGAAGTCAGGGCGCGTCGCGCATCCGACGGCGGTGGCGGCTGTCGCGAGCCCCAGCGTGAGTCGCAAGAGATTTCTCATGGTGATGATCTTTCCTTTGCCGTGCATTATACCATAATTTCGCGCGGGGTGCGCCGTTGCAGTCACGACAGGGGATATGATATAATACCCTCATGATGCGAAAGATTCTTGGTTTCTTGCTGGCGCCTGTGCTTGCGGGCTGCCTCACATCCACTCCGCCCGAGGTGGCGCACTGGGTCGTCGACTACGACGGACGGGTGGAGGCGGCGAAGACTGCGAAGTATGGCGTCGCCCGACTCACACAGGTTCAGGTGCGGGCGCCTTACAATCGTGACGACCTCGTCGTGATGTGTGCCGACGGCACGGTCGCGTTCGACCCCTGCAACTCGTTTGCGGCCGCGCCACCGCAACTCGTGAAGTGGGTGGCGTTTGACGCGCTCAGCGCCTCCGGGCTATTCGACCGCGTGGTCGGCTCGAGTTCCGGTGCGCGCACCCCCGTCTCCGTCGAGGTCGTGCTGAACCGCCTGGCACTCGACTGCCGTCAGGAGGGCGAGCGGATCGCGGTCGCCGCGGCGCTGGTGCGCATTCTCCAGGACGGCGCGGTCGTCGCGGTTGCGAAGGGGGCCGGCACGGCGGATGCGAAGGCGGGCGATTACGGCAAGGCCTTCTCCAGCGCGATTTCGGAGTCGATCAACGCGGCGCTTAAGCAGCTGCGGTAAGCCGATGGGGTTCTTCAACAGCCTCGGGTGCGCCACGATGGCGTGGCTCCGCAGCGCCCACGCGAGTCTCGCCTTCCTCGGCGAGAGCGTGGTCTGCGCCATGACGGCGATCGTCCGCCCGCGGCAGTTCCGGTTCGGGGACTTTCTGCTGGCGTTCCAGCGCGCGACCTTCGACGGGCTGCCGATCACGACGGGCATCGGGTTCCTGCTGGGGGTGATCCTGGCGTTCCAGTCCGCCGCGGCCTTGCAGCAGTTCGGGGTCGAGGTCTACATCTCCGACCTGCTGACGATCGCGCTCTTTCGCGAGCTGGGGCCGCTCGTGACGGCGATCATCCTCGCGGGCCGCTCGGGCAGCGCGTTCGCGGCGGAGATCGGCATCATGAAGGTGAACGAGGAGCTGGACGCGCTGACGACGATGGGCCTGCCGCCGGTGCGCTTCCTGGTGCTGCCGCGAGTGATGGCGGCGATCCTGTCGATGCCGATCCTCACGATCTTCGCGGAGCTCGCAGGGCTCATCGGCGGCGCGATCATCCTGGACGTGATGCGGGTGCCGACGCCGGTGTTCTGGGGGCATGTGACGGCGACGGCGACGGTCTTCATGATCACGCTGGGGCTTACGAAAGGGGCGATCTTCGGGATGCTCGTCGGGCTGATCGGCTGCTCGGCCGGCATGCGCGCGCGCCAGACGTCCGACGGCGTCGGCACGGCGGCGACGTCGGCGGTGGTCGGCAGCATCGTCGCGATCGCGGTGACGGACGGCGTGCTGGCCGTGCTCTGCTACACATGGGGGATCTGAAGGCGATGGCGGAGGAGAACATCATTGAGCTGGAGCGCGTGGATGCCGGGTATCCCGGCGCGGTGATCCTGAAGGACGTCTCCTTCGCGATCCGCCGCGGCGAGGTGTTCATCCTGCTCGGCGGCTCCGGGTGCGGCAAGTCGACGATTATGAAGCACATGATCGGGCTGAACCCGATTCTCGCGGGGCGGCTCACGGTCGCCGGGATGGAGTGGGGGCGGCGGACGCGCGCGGCGCTCTGCCGCAAGATCGGCGTCATGTACCAGTCCGGCGCGCTCTTCGGGTCGATGACGTGCCTCGAGAACGTGATGCTGCCGCTCGAGGAGTTCACGCGGATGAAGCAGACCGAGCGGCGCGCGCGCGCGATGGCGCTGCTGAAGGACGTGGAGATGGGCGATGCGGCGGACAAGCTGCCGAGCGAGATCTCGGGCGGCATGCGCAAGCGCGCGGCGATCGCCCGCGCGATGGCGCTCGACCCCGAGGTCGTTTTCCTCGACGAGCCCTCGGCGGGTCTCGACCCGATCACCTCGTCCGCCCTCGACGACCTCATCCTCCGCCTCAAGGAGGAGACGAGGAAGACGTTCGTCGTCGTCACCCACGAGTTGCCCAGCATCTTCAAGATCGCCGACCGCGCGGCGATGTTCGACAAGGCCCGCCACGGCCTGATCGCGCTCGGCGCGCCGCAGGAGCTCAAGGACGGCTCCGACGATCCTTTCGTCCGCAAGTTCTTCAACAGGGGGGAGGCATAATGGCAAACGAAAACCACGCCAGCTACGCAAAGGTGGGCCTGACCGTGCTCGTCGGCATCGTCGCCGTCGTCGCCACGCTCGTCTACATCGGCGGCGTCAAGGACAGCAGCGACGAGATGCTCGTCGAGACGTTCTACGACAAGCCAGTCAGCGGGCTTTCGGTCGGGAGCGCCGTCAACTTCCGCGGGGTCAAGATCGGTGAAGTGCGCGCCATCGACCTCATCGGCAACGTGTACAAGGTGAAGGGGCCGGACAACCTCCGCATCTACATCCTCATGGCGCTCAACCGCCGGGTGCTCGGCGCCGAAGACGACGAGGAGGTAAACCGGAACTTGTCGTTCCTCATCGACAAGCTGGGCCTCAGGGCGACGGTCACCGCAAGCGGCATCACCGGCATGTCTCGCATGGAGTTCGACCTCAACCGCGACAACCCGCCGCCGCGGCCGGAGATATCCTGGACGCCGCGTGCGCGGTACGTCCCGCCGAAGATATCGCTCCTCGACAACTTCTCCGACTCGGCGACGCGGGTGATGAACCAGATCAACAAGATGGACCTCAACGTCGTCTGGAGCAACATCAACGCGACCGTGCACGCGCTCGCGCAGTCGGCGGAGGGCATGCGGGTCATGATCGAGTCGCGCCAGGGCGACGTCGAGCGCATCGTGGAGGACATCGCCGCCACCGCCGCGTCGGTGAAGGAACTCACGAGCGAGCTACGGCGCAACCCGTCGCTGCTCCTGCGCGATCGCGTCGCTGAGCCGCTCGCCGAGACGGCCCGCTGACTCTGGCGAGTACGACGAAGGGGAGCCAGCTGCGATGGGACTGGACATGCGTCAGGGCGTCGTGCAGGCGCAGCGCCAGACGCTCACGCCCGCGATGTGGATGGGGCTCAATCTCCTCGCGCTGCCGATCACCGAGCTGAAGGAGGCCGTCAAGAAGGAGCTCGACTCGAATCCGGCGCTTGAGGTCGAGACGCCTCGCGGCGGCGGGCTCGTCTCATCCGGCGCCGCGGCCGCCGACTACCTCGAGAACCTGGCGGATGAGTCGGGCGAGCGGCTGGACGAGCATCTTCTCTCGGAACTGCGCATGAGCGGTGTCGATGGACGCGAGCTCGAGCTTTGCCGTGCCATCGTGGCGGAGATCGACCGCGACGGGCGGTTCCGGGGCTCCCTGCCCGACCTGGCAATGGTGACCGGCGCACGTGCGGAAGACCTGGAGGCGGCGCGACGCAAGGTGATGTCGATCGATCCGCAGGGATGCGGTGCGCGCGATCTCGAGGAGTGTTTTCTCGCGCAGCTCGATCGCATTCCCGCGTCACGTCGTGCCGAGGCGCGGCAATCGATCGCCGCCGTCGCCGCGATGGTCGAGGGCAAGGCGCCGACCATCGCGCTGAAGCCCGAGACGGTGCGACTCCTGAAGCAGCTCGATCCCTATCCCGGGCGGCAGTACGACTTTCGCCGCGTTGAATTCGTCGTGCCCGACATTCGCGTCGACGAGGAGGGCACGGTCGAGGTCGACCAGCGGGACGTCCCGGAGCTGCGCGTCTCGCCGAAGTACATCGAGATGGCGAAGGATCGCTCGCTCGACGAGGAGACGCGGCGTTTCGCGGCGGAGCGTGTCCGCAAGGCGCGCGAGTTCCGCGAGGCGGTCATACGCCGGCAGGACACGATGGAACGCGTCGCGGAGCTCGCGATCGGCGGGCAGGAGGCGTACCTGCGCGAGGGGCCGGCGGCCCTGCGGCGGCAGACGATGAGCGCGGTCGCGCGGGCGGCGAAGTGCAATGTCGCTACGGTCTCCCGCGCGGCGGCGCGCAAGTACGTGAAGACGCCGCGCGGCACCGTCCCCCTGCGCAAGTTCTTCGCGCTCGTCGACCAGGCGCCGATCGAGAAGCTCCGCGAGATCCTCGCGGAGGGAAGGGGGCGCCTCACCGATCGCGAGGTGTCGGATCGGATGGCGAAGGCCGGTTTCAAGATGGCGCGGCGCACGGTCGCCAAGTACCGCGCGCGGCTGGGCGCGACATGAGGCGGACGGTCGTCAGCGGCATCCGGGCCGAGGTCGCCGAGGGCGTCCTCGAGCGGATGCGGGGGCTCATCGGCCGTCCCGCGCCACGGGCCGGCGAGGGGCTGCTCATTCCGCGCTGCAACTGCATCCACACGTGCTTCATGCGGTATCCGATCGACGCGACCTTCCTCGATCGGAGCGGCGCGGTGGTGCGCACGGTGCGTGGCATCCGTCCGTGGCGGCCCTGGGTCTGGGGCGGCTGGCGCGCCGCGAGTGTCCTCGAGACGGCGAGCGACGCGGATCCCTCCGTGGGAATGTGATATAATACGACGCGGCGATGGAGGCGAACAGGACAGAACCGTTCGAGAAGGGGCCCGCCGACCGCCGGCTCGGGAGGGTGTCGTGAGCCTCTCGACATTCGACGCCTTCAAGCGGCTGAGACTCAGCGAGGCCGTCACGCCGGATGGTGCCGAACTGCGGGCGTTGCAGCTGACGCTTGTCGGGATCGTGCGCGACGTCTTCGACTGCTGCGCCCGTCACGGGCTTACCTGCATGGTGGGCGGCGGAACGGCGCTCGGGACGCTTCGTCACGGGGGCTTCATCCCCTGGGATGACGATGTCGACCTCAATATGCCGCGGACGGACTGCGAACGGTTCGCCGCGCTGTTCGCGGCCGAGTACGGGGCGCGCTACTGGGTCCACGTGCCGGGGCGGACGCCGGGCTATTCCCTTGCGCATCTGCGCGTTCGCCTCAAGGGCACGTGTGTGCGGACGCGTGAGGATCTTGTGGGCGTCACGGGCGAGGACGGGGCGTTCGTCGACATCTTCACGATCGACGCCACGTTTGATAACAAGCTTCTGAGAATCGTCCATGGCATTGGCAGTCTGACGTTCGGGTTCCTCTATTCGTGCCGGAAGTTCTTCCACGAGCGGCGGGTCCTTCGCGCGTGGATGGCGGAGAATCCGGCCCTGCGGCGCGCGTTCTGGGTCAAGGCGTCCGTCGGGTGCGTGCTGGCGGTGCTGCCGCTCTCAAGGTGGGTGAGACTTTGGGAGTGGTGGAACGCCATCTGCGGCAGTGTCCGTTCGCGTCTCGTGACGATTCCTGTCGGCCGGCGGCATTTCTTCGGCGAGCTCTGTCCGCGCGCGGAGATGTGCGAGACGCGCGAGATCGTCTTCGAGGGTCTCGCCGTCCGGGCGCCGGCGGGCATCGAGGCGTACATGCGCCGGAACTACGGGGCTGACTACATGACGCCTCCGCCGGAATCCGAGCGTGAGCGACACGTCTTCTTCGCCCCGTTCCGCCCATCTCCCCCGGTCTCCGTCTCCCTGACCGCGGTTGCGGGGGCGTGCCGGGATATGGTATAATACCGGCATGAACATTGCTGACATCGTGAAGACGCTGGATGGTACGCTTGTCGCCGGCGGGGAGTCGGACCGGCAGGTGGGCGCGGTCGTCGCGAACGACCTCATGAGCGACGTGCTCCTGAACGACGCGGAGGACATCCTGCTCCTCACCTCGCTGGCGAGCGACCAAGCCATCCGCACCGCCAACATCGTCGGGGCGATGGCGGTCGTCGTCCACAACGCCAAGCCCCTGCCGCAGACGATGTGCCAGGTGGCGGACACGCTGGGCATCCCGCTCGTCAGCTCGCCGCTCTCCAAGTACGAGAGCTGCGTGCGGATACACGCCTTCCTCGAGGGCGAGGGGAAGCGCTGAGGCCTCCATGGAGTTCAGGCCGAAGATTCTGAGCGGTGGCGAGAGCCGCAGCGACGACCAGATCATGGACGCGCATCGCCGGCAGTCGCCCGGCGCGGCGATGCCGGGCCTGCCCGAGGGGGAGGACTCGCCCCTCGTCATCATGGAGCTCCTGCAGCGCCTGCGGGTGAAGGACGTGATGCGCGACCACGACATCATCTCCGTCGTGCGCACCGACTCGATGCGCTTCGCGCAGAACCTGATGAAGCGCAACCACATCTCCGGCGTGCCAGTCCTGGAGGACCGGCGGCTCTTCGGCGTCGTCTCGGTGAACGACATCATCACCGCGTTGGAGGGTGGATGGATCGGCGAGCCGTGCCAGAAGCACATGGCGACGAGCCTCGTCGTCCTCGAGGAGGACATGCCGCTCGCCTTCGCGATCAAGTTCTTCCAGAACTACACGTTCGGGCGCTTCCCCGTGCTGGACAAGAACCGCGACTTCGTCGGCATCGTCTCGCAGCGCGACGTGATGCGCGTGCTGATGCACGAGCTCACCAACGAACTCGCGCGGCTGGAGGGCAAGGTTGCGGCTCCGACCCGGGCGCAGAGCGTGGAGAAGGGAGATGGCGCGCTTCCCTACTACTCGATGCGCCAGTTCGTCGTCGTGCACAACGATCTGTCCAGCGCGGGCAAGGCCGCCAACGAGATCAAGCGGATGATGAAGGACGCTGGCATCGACAACAAGATCGTGCGCCGGGTCGCCGTCGCCGCCTACGAGCTCGAGATCAACATCTGCATCCACTCCGTCGGCGGCACGATCACGTTCATCATCGACAAGGACGAGGCCTCGGTCATCGCCAAGGACCGCGGCCCCGGCATCGCGGACGTCGAGTGGGCGTGCCAGGACGGCACTTCGACCGCGAACGACTGGATACGTTCCATGGGGTTCGGCGCGGGCATGGGACTCGCCAATTCCAGGCGGGTCGCCGACAAGTTCGACATCACCTCGAAGGTGCCGAGCGGGACTACGGTGATGTGCACGTTCAAGTTGAAGCCCTGACGGAATATTTTTCCCCGTTTCGCAAGGAATTTTGGTATAATATTCCCTATCGGATAAGGCACTCACGATAGGGAAGAAATGGCAGAGGAAAACGGCAACTACAACGCCGAGAACATCCAGGTCCTGGAGGGCATGGAGGCGGTTCGGAAGCGTCCGGCGATGTACATCGGCGACACGGGCGAGCGGGGGTATCACCATCTCGTCTACGAGGTCGTCGACAACTCGATCGACGAGGCGCTCGCGGGCTTCTGCTCGGTCATCGACGTGGTCATTAACGCCGACGGCTCGCTTACGGTGCAGGACAACGGGCGCGGCATCCCGGTTGACATGCACCCGACGCAGCACAAGCCGGCGATCGAGGTGGTGCTGACAATCCTGCACGCCGGCGGCAAGTTCGACGGCTCGAACTACAAGGTGTCAGGCGGGCTCCACGGCGTCGGCGTCTCGTGCGTTAACGCGCTCTCCGAGTGGATGAAGGTCGAGGTGAAGCGCAGCGGCAAGGTGCATCACATCGAGTTCTCGCGCGGCCACGTGACGAAGCCGCTCGAAGTGGTGGGCGAATGCGGCGACGAGACGGGCACGAAGGTGACATTCTTCCCCGACCACACGATTTTCACGTGCCACGCCTTCAAGTGGGAGATCCTGTGCAACCGACTGCGCGAACTCGCGTTTCTCAACAAGGGCGTGAAGATCCACTTCCGCGACGACGAGGGCGCCGACCACCACGAGGAGACGTTCCACTACGAGGGCGGCATCGATGCGTTCACCGAGTACCTCAACGCGAACAAGAAGCCGCTCACCCCGGTCATCCACTTCGAGGGATCCGCCCCAGGAACGACGGGGACGGTCGTCGCCGAGGTGTCGATGCAGTACACCGACAGCTTCTCGACGCTCGAGCAGACGTACTGCAACAACATCCACACCGTTGAGGGCGGCACGCACCTCTCGGGCTTCCGCGCGGCGCTGACGCGCACCGTGAACAAGTACGGCCGGGCGATGAAGAACGGCATCAAGGAGAAGGACGCGGTGACCGGCGACGACATGCGCGAGGGTCTCACGGTGATCGTCTCGGTGAAGGTGCCGCAGCCGCAGTTCGAGGGCCAGACGAAGACGAAGCTCGGCAACGGCGAGGTGCAGGGCATCGTCGACTCGATCGTGAGCGACCGCCTGATGACGTTCTTCGAGGAGAACCCGGCCGTCGGCGAGGCCGTCGTCAACAAGATCATGATGGCGTTCCGGGCGCGCGAGGCCGCGCGCAAGGCGCGCGAGACGGTCCGCAAGGGCGTGATGGACGGGCTGTCGCTGCCGGGCAAGTTGCGCGACTGCTCCGAGCGCGACCCGTCGAAGACCGAGCTCTTCCTCGTCGAGGGTGATTCCGCCGGCGGCTCGGCGCAGTCCGGTCGCGATCGTGCGACGCAGGCGATCCTGCCGCTCCGCGGCAAGGTGCTGAACGTCGAGAAGGCGCGGGTCGACCGGATGCTCGCGAACGCCGAAATCCGCACGCTCATCACCGCGATCGGCTGTGGCTTCGGCGAGGAGTGGGACGTGTCGAAGGCCCGCTACCACAAGATCGTGATCATGACCGATGCCGATGTCGACGGCGCGCACATCCGTACGCTGCTCCTCACGTTCTTCTACCGCAAGATGCCCGAATTGATCGAGAAGGGCTATGTCTATCTCGCGCAGCCGCCGCTCTACAAGGTCGAGCGCAAGAAGACGAGCGAGTATGTCCTGACCGACGGCGATCTCACGGAGCGGCTCCTTACGCTGGGGCTCGACGACTTCGAGGTGAAGGAGAAGGGCGGGGCGGTGATGCCCCCGGAGCGGGCGAAGGACTTTATGCGGCTTCTCGCCGAGATCGAGGCGACGGAGAAGATGGTGGCCGAGCGCGGCTTCAATGCGGCGGCGCTTCTTGCGGACGCCGAGGCGCAGGGCAGCGGCGCGTCGATGCTCCGGAAGGAGTTCACGTCCCTCTCCGGCTACGGGTACGGTCCGGAGGACTGGTTCAAGGGCGAGTTGCGCCAGCTGCTCGACGATGTGCGGGCGCACGGCAAGCAGGGGCTCAATGTCGTCCGCTTCAAGGGTCTCGGCGAGATGGACGCCGACGAACTCTTCGACACGACGATGAACCCCGAGAAGCGGCGCATGCTGCGCGTCACGCTGAGCGACGCCGTAGCGGCTGATCGCATGTTCACGCTGCTCATGGGCGACGAGGTCGAGCCACGCCGCAAGTTCATCGAGGAGAACGCCCTCAACGTGCGCAACCTCGACTTCTGAGGGCTGGCACGAGGGCTTGCAGGCGACCGAGGCGGCGACCCCCGAGAAGGCCATGTCCGCCTGCGGCCGCTACCCGCTTCGGCACAAAATATGATATAATCTACCAATCATGGCAGAAGAGAACAAATCGTCACTGGACGCGCTGAGCGCGCTGTGCAAGCGCCGCGGCTTCATCTATCACTCCTCCGAAATCTACGGGGGCATGCCCGGGTTCTGGGACTACGGGCCTCTCGGCTGCGAGCTGAAGGCCAACGTCAAGCAGGCCTGGTGGCAGTTCACCGTGCGCGGTCGCACCGACGTCGCCGGCCTCGACGCCACGATCATCATGCACCCGCGCATCTGGAAGGCCTCCGGCCACCTCGACACCTTCGCCGATCCGATGACGATGTGCAAGGACTGCAAGAAGCTCATGCGCGCCGACCAGATCGGTGACATCTACGCCGAGCAACGCAAGAAGCCCCAGCCCAAGGCGGCCGGGAGCGACTTCTTCTGCCCCTACTGCGGAGGCGAGCTCACCGAGCCGAAGCCGTTCAACCTCATGTTCAAGACGGTCGTCGGCCCGATCGACGACCCGTCGAACGTCGCGTACCTCCGCCCCGAGACGGCGCAGGCCATCTTCGCGCAGTTCCAGAACGTGACGGCGACCTCGCGGCAGGCCGTGCCCGACGGCATCGCCCAGATGGGCAAGAGCTTCCGCAACGAGGTGACGCCGCGCAACTACACGTTCCGCAGCCGCGAGTTCGAGCAGATGG
>CACYCW010000063.1 GCA_902773015.1 uncultured bacterium | reverse complement strand
CTCCCGGGCGACGGTCTATCCGCTTCTGATGGAGGACTTCGACCGCTTCATCACCGCGAAGTTCGCGCCACGGGGCAAGTGAAGGGGACTGCCTGGCCGTCGCCGACGGTCTCCCCGCGTTGCGGGGCGGCGGATGGATGTGATATAATATCCGCCGTCATGGCACAGGAAACGAACGAGTACCGCGAACAGCGGCTGGCGAGTCTGAGAGCGCTCGCCGAGATGGGCTACGAGCCGTATGGCCGCAAGTACGATCACACCGACCTCGTGCAGGTGCGCGCCGGGTTCGAGGAAGGCGCTCCCGCGCGCGTCGCCGGTCGCCTCATGATGATCCGCCGCATGGGCAAGATGAACTTCTGCACGCTCAGCGACGGCACCGATCGCTTCCAGCTCATCTTCAAGCGCGACGAGCTCTCCGAGACCGCCTTCGCCGCGTTCAAGCTCCTGAACCTCGGCGACATCGTCGGCGCCGAGGGCACGCTCTTCACCACCCAGAAGGGCGAGAAGTCGCTCGTCGTCAAGGAGTGGACGATGCTCGCCAAGGCGCTCGAGCAGCCGCCGGAGAAGTTCCATGGCCTCGCCGACCAGGAGGAGTGCTATCGCCGCCGCCACGTCGACCTCATGACCAACGACGAGTCGCGCCAGTGCTTCCTCGTTCGCTCGCGGCTCATCATGGAGATCCGCAAGTACCTCTGGTCGCGCGGCTTCATCGAGGTCGAGACGCCGATTCTGCAGGACCAGGCCGGCGGCGCCGCCGCGAAGCCGTTCTTCTCCCACTACAACGCGCTAGACAAGGATTGCGTGTTGCGCATCGCCCCCGAGCTCTACCTGAAGCGCCTCATCGTCGGCGGCCTGAACAAGGTCTTCGAGCTCGGCAAGGACTTCCGCAACGAGGGCATCGACCGCACGCACAACCCGGAGTTCACCGTCTGCGAGATCTACGAGGCCTACGGCGACCGCACCTCGATGGAGGCGATCATGGAGGGGCTCCTCCCGCATCTCTGCGACACCGTGATCGGCAAGCGCGTGATCGAGTACGGCGAGTCGAAGACGCCGATCGACTTCACGCCGCCCTACCGGCGCGTCTCCTACGCCGATCTCGTCAAGGAGCTCATGGGCGCCGACTGGTTCGGCCTCGACTTCGCGACCCAGCTCGAGCGCGCGAAGGCGAAGGGACGCGAGACCGCCACCAATCTCGAGCTTGACGGCGTCACGACCGAACTCATGCTCACCCACGAGGTTTACGACAAGCTCATCGAGCGCAACCTCATGCAGCCGACATTCGTCACGCGCATCCCGCATGCGTTCGTGCCGCTCGCCAAGGCATGTGCGGACGACCCGTCGCTCGTGGACGTGTTCGAGTTCGTCGTCGCCGGGCGCGAGCTCTGCCCCGGCTACACCGAGCAGAACGACCCGATCGAGCAACGCAAGGCGCTCGAGAGCCAGGCCGGCGAGGACACGGAGAAGGTCGACGAGGACTTCATCTCCGCCCTGGAGTGCGGCATGCCGCCGACGGGCGGGCTCGGCTTCGGCGTCGACCGCCTCGTCATGTTCCTCACGGGCTGTGATTCAATCCGCGACGTAGTCCTCTTCCCCCAGCTCAAGCGCGCCTGATCGCGCCTGTGCCGCCGCCCCTTTGCGCTTGCTTTCGGGTATCGGGCTTTGGTATAATCTAAAGCACTATGGAAACGAACTACGTTGAGAATCCCTGCGGTGGCAAGGGCACGATGAAGATGGAGAAGCTTCTCTCCCCGGCGGAGATGAAGGACAAGTGCGGGCTGTACGCGCGCGTCACGCTTCCGCCAGGCTCCGTGCTCGGCTACCATGAGCACCACGGCGACTCGGAGTGCTACTTCTTCCTCTCCGGCGAGGGCGTCTACGACGACAACGGCACCAAGCGCACCGTGCGCGCCGGCGACGTCACCTGGACCCCCGACGGCTCCGGCCACGGCCTCAGCAACGAGACCGGCACCGAGGACGTCGTCTTCATGGCGCTCATCATCAAGTCCTGAGGATGCGGGTTCTCGTCACGGGAACGACGGGCGGCATTGGCGGCGCGGTGCGCGCCGCCGCGCTTGCATGCGGCTGGGAGGTCGCCGAGGTGAACCGCGGGGCGTTCGATGCCCCGCTGCCGCCCGGCCCCTTCGACGCGCTCGTCTTCGCGACGGGGACGTGTCCTGTGAAGCCGCTCGCCGCGACGACGGACGAGGTGCTCGCCGCCACTTTCGCGGTGAACTGCGGACTCTTCGTGAAGCTCCTGCGACGCATCGTCGCGGAACGCCTCTACGCGCCCGGCGGCATGAAGGCGCTCGCGGTGTCGTCCGTGAGCGCCATCGAGGGCTGGGCCGGCGGCACGGCGTACTGCGCCTCTAAGGGCGCCCTCTCGGCGGCCTGCCGCGCCCTCGACGCCGAGCTGCGGCCGCGCGGCATCTCCGTGCGTGCCATCGAGCCGCGCTATGTGCGCACCCGCATGTTTGACGCCTGCGCCGGACGCATGGGCGTCGATCCGGCGCTCGCGCAGCCGCCGGAGGAACTGGCCGTCGGGATCCTGGAGGCACTGGCATGAGATTAGTTGATCGGATCGCCGAGTTCATTGGCCACACCAGTTCCACGCTGCCGGAAGATGTACTGGCCGCCCTCAAGGCGGCGCTGCGTCGGGAGCGGAAGGGCTCTCCCGCCGCAGTCGTGTTGCGGACGATCCTCGACAACTGCGCGATCGCCGCGCGCCGCGGCACCCCGCTCTGTCAGGACACCGGTACGCTGACTTTCCTCATCGACGCCTCGCTTCGTCGCAAGGTGACGCCAGAGGTCGTCAAGCGCGCGGTCGCGCTCGCCACCGCGCGCGGCTACCTGCGCAAGAACACGATAGACGCGCTCACCGGCGCCTCCTACGACGACAACGTCTGCGACGGCGCACCCGTCATCCACTACGAGACGACCCCTTCCCCTTCGATCCGCCTCATCATGAAAGGTGGCGGCAGCGAGAACATGTCGCGGCAGTACTCGCTGCCCGACGCCGCGCTCGCGGCGGGCCGTGACCAGGAGGGCGTGCGCCGCTGTGTCCTCGACGCAGTGCAGAAGATCCAGGGCTACGGTTGTGCGCCCGGCATCCTCGGCGTCTGCATCGGCGGCGATCGCGCGACCGGTTACGCCGTCGCCAAGGAGCAGTTCCTCCGTCCGCTGACCGAGAAACCCGCCGCGTTGGAGCGACGTCTGGCCCGCGAGGCGAACGAGCTCGGCATTGGCCCGATGGGACTTGGTGGCCGGACGACTCTTCTCGGCGTGAAGATTGCGGCGCGGCCGCGCGTGCCCGCCTCGTTTTTCGTGACCATCGCCTACATGTGCTGGGCGTGTCGCCGGGGGGAACTGAACCTAGGAGGTTGAAGGACAATGGAATTCCTGAAAGTGCTCATCTTCGCAATCGCCATCGGTGGCGCGCTCGCGGGTTCGGCGGCGGAGCGCCCCTATGATTTCCGCAAGCGGCTCGAGGTCGTCCATGAGCCCGGTCGACGTGATGCCGCCGCGCGTCCGACGCCGACGGACTTCGTCTTCGCCGATGGGGCCGTCGTGGCGGTTCCGGCCGATGCGGATGAAGTGCTCGTCGGGGCGGCGAAGGACTTTTGCGACTACCTTGACGTCTCGATGGGCGTGAGCGCCCGCTTCGCGCGCGGTCGCGCCGCCGGATCGGGCGGCGTGACGGTCGCGCCCGACGCCTCGCTCGCGCCGCGCGCCTACCGCGTCGAGACCGCGAAGGGCGGCATCCGCATCGCGGCCGCCGATTCACGCGCCGCCGCGCAGGCCCTCTATCACCTCGAGGATCTCATGAATCTCCGCCGCGCCCCGTTTGTCGCCTACGGCTCGGAGTCGCGCCGCAGCCTCTTCTCGCCGCGCATGACCCACTCCGGCTGGGGCGTCGACGTCTTCCCGGAGGCCCACCTCTCCCAGATCGCCCACGCCGGCATGGACGCCATCGTCATCTTCATCAAGGACGTCGACAAGACCAAGGGCGCCGACTACCAGGACGTCAACGACGTGATCCGACGCGCGAAGCGCCACGGCCTCGACACCTACCTCTACAGTTACGTCGTCGCCTTCGTCCACCCGGACGACCCGAAGGCGAAGGCCCTGTTCGATTCCACCTACGGGCGCATCGCCGCCGCCTATCCGGAGGCGAAGGGCATCGTCTTCGTCGGCGAGAGCTGCCAGTTCCCGACGAAGGACGAGCGCGCCCAGCCGCGCACGAACCGGGACAGGGACCTCAATGATCCCCGCCCCACCGCCGGCTGGTGGCCGTGCCGCGACTATCCCGACTGGCTGCGCGCCGTCAAGGCCGCCATCGACGCGCGCCATCCGGGCATGGACATCGTGTTCTGGAGCTACAACTGGGGCCGTCAGCCCAAGGAGCCCCGCCTGCAACTCATCGACGCGCTGCCGTCGGACGTCACCCTGCAGGCGACCTTCGAGATGTTCGAGCCGCTGACCCTGCGCAACGGATACGCCTACCAGACGGCCGACTACTCGCTCGCGTTCGAGGGCCCGGGACGGTACTTCGCCTCCGAGGCCGAGCACGCGTACAAGCGCGGCCTGCGGCTCTACTCGATGTCCAACACAGGCGGTCTCACCTGGGACTACGGCGTGATGCCGTACCAGCCCGTTCCGTTCCAGTGGCACCGACGCCACGATGCCGTCGTGAAGGCGCATCGCGACTGGGGCCTCTCGGGCCTCATGGAGTGCCACCACTACGGCTGGTGGCCGTCATTCATCTCCGAGCTCGAGAAGGAGGCATTCACCGAGGGAGGAATGCCGTTCGAGACACATCTCAGGGCAATCGCCGCGCGCGATTTCGGCGCGGCGAACGGCGACCGCGCGCTCGAGGCCTGGCGGCTCTGGAGCGAGGCGACGCGCGACTTCGTGGCGAGCGACAGAAACCAGTATGGCCCCTTCCGGATGGGCCCGGCCTATCCGTACAACTTCGGCGGACGCCACATCGAGGCGAGCGAGTTCCCCTGTCCGCCCTACGCAACGTTCGGCGTGAGGATCGCGCGGCTCAACTATCTCGACAGGAGCTCGTACAATCCCGAGTACGGTGAGGTCGGCAAGCTTCCGCTTGCGAAAATGGAGAAGGAGCTTGAACTGCTCGGGGACATGCTCGTGAAGCTGCGGCGCGGCGCCGAGTCCTTCGACGCGATCGCCGCCTCCCTCCCCGCGGAGCGCGCGGAGAAGGCATGGCGCATGGCGGGGCTCGGCCACTTCATGGAGCGCACGGTCGCGACGGCAATCAACGTCAAGCACGGCGCGATCGCGCATCGCGCGGGCCGGAAGGACGAGGTTTTCGCCTGGGCGCGCAAGGAGTATGCCAACGCCGCGGCCGCGCTGCCGATCGTCGAGGCCGACTCGCGGCTCGGCTGGGAGCCCTCGATGGAGTACATCGGCGGCCCCGAGCAGCTCCGCTGGAAGCTCGCGCGCATGCGCGAGACCTATGGCGACGCCGTCACGAAATAGCCAGTTCCGGTGGAGTGATTCGCAGATGCGGGACATGATCATCCTGGACGGCGGCATGGGCACGCTCCTGCAGGCGCGGGGGCTTCGGTCCGGCGAGACGCCGGAGGACTGGAACCTCGATCGCACTGAGGACGTCGCGGCGATCCACGCCGCCTACGCGCAAGTCGGCTCGCAGGTCGTCTACGCGAACACCTTCGGCGCGAATCGCCTGAAGTACCACGGCCATCACGCCCTCGATGCCGTCATCCGCGCTGCGATCGCCAACGCCCGCCGCGCCGTCGCCGTCGCTCGGCCGGACTGCCCCGCTCCCCGCATCGCCCTCGACATCGGCCCGACCGGTCGCCTGCTCGAACCCGCCGGCGACCTGGCCTTCGAGGCCGCGGTCGACGCCTTCGGCGAGGCTGTGCGCTGCGGTGCGGACGCCGGGGCGGATCTCGTCGTCATCGAGACGATGGGCGACGTGCGCGAGCTGAAGGCCGCCGTGTTCGCCGCGCGTGAGAACTGCTCGCTCCCCGTCTACGCCACGGTCTCGCTCGGCGAGGACGGCAAGCTCCTTACGGGCGGTTCCGTCGAATGCGTCGCCGCGCTCCTCGAATCGCTCGGCGTCGACGCCTATGGCTTCAACTGCGGACTCGGTCCCGATCGGATGTTGCCGTTTGTGGAGCGGCTCGCCCGGCTCTCGACGCGTCCCATCATCGTCAAGCCGAACGCCGGTCTCCCGAAGGTCGTCGACGGCCGCACCGTCTTCACCGTCGGGCCCGACGCGTTCGCGGCGGATGTCCGGCGCCTCGTGGACGCCGGCGCCTCGATCGTCGGCGGCTGCTGCGGCACGACGCCGGATCATCTCGCCGCGCTCGTGCGGACGCTCGGCGATGGCGCGTCGCGGCCCGCGTTCGCCGCGGCTCCGTCATCGCCGTCCGCGCCGGTCGTGCGCGTCGCGAGCGGAACGGATGTCGTCGAGATCCGTCCGCATGCGGGCGTGATCATCGGCGAGCGCATCAACCCGACGGGCAAGAGGGCGCTGAAGGAGGCGTACGCGCGGGGCGACACGGCCTACGTGCTGCGCGAGGCGGTGAAGCAGGTGGATGCCGGCGCGGCGCTGCTGGACGTCAACTGCGGCGTGCCAGGCCTCGACGAGGCCGCTCTTCTCGATGCGACCGTCTCCGCCGTGCAGGGCGTGGTGACGTGTCCGCTCCAGATCGACACTGCGGATCCCGTTGCGCTGGAAGGCGCGCTGCGCCACGTGAACGGCAAGCCGCTCGTCAACTCGGTGAACGGCAAGCGCGAGTCGATGGCGACGGTTTTCCCGCTCGTCCGCAAGTATGGCGGGGCGATCGTCGCGCTGTGCCTGGACGAGAGCGGCATCCCGCCGACGAGCGACGGGCGCCTCGCCGTGGCACGGCGGATTCTCGAGGAGGGCGCGCGCTACGGCTTTCGTAAGGAGGACTTCGTCTTCGACGCGCTGACGCTCGCGGTGAGTTCCGATTCGGGCGCGGCGCTCGTCACGCTCGAGACGGTGCGGCGGCTCACCGAGGAGCTGGGCGTCAACACGGTGCTCGGCGTCTCGAACGTCTCGTTCGGCCTTCCGAACCGTCCGGCGCTGAACAACACGATGTACGCGCTCGCGCGACGGGCGGGGCTGTCCGCCGCGATCGCGAACCCCGCGGTTCTCTGCGAGACGGTGGATCCGATCGCGGAGGAAGTGCTGCTCGGGCGGGACGCGAACTGCGCGCACTGGATCGCCAGCAATGCCCAGACCGCCGCGGCCCCGCCGCCGCCGTCTGCGGATGCCGCATGCCAGTCCGCTTCACCGCTTGAGGCGGTCATCGCGGCGATTCGCCGAGGACTCTCCGCCGATGCGCGCGCGGCCGCGGCGGCAGCGATCGCCGGCGGCGCCGGGGCGATGGACGTGATCCAGGGCGGCGTCGTGCCGGCCCTCGAGGAGGTCGGGCGCGGATTCGAGAAGGGCAGCGTCTACCTGCCGCAGCTCCTGATGGCGGCGGATGCCGCCGGCGAGGCGTTCTCGGTGGTCCGGCAGTCGCTGCCGACGGCCACCGCCTCCGCGAGCGATCGGCCGATTGTGCTCGCGACGGTGAAGGGCGACATTCACGACATCGGCAAGAACATCGTCCGCTCGCTCCTCGAAAGCTACGGCTTCGAGGTGATTGACCTCGGGCGGGACGTCCCGCCCGAGCGCATCGTCGAGGCGGCGCGCAAGTCGGGTGCGATGATGGTCGGGCTCTCGGCGCTGATGACCACGACGGTGGGCGCGATGGCCGAGACCATCCGCCAGTTGCGTGCTGCGCGACTCGACTGCTGCACCTGCGTCGGCGGCGCCGTGGTCACCCAGGAGTACGCGGACGAGATCGGCGCCGACTACTACGCGAAGGACGCCATGCGCACCGTGCGCATCGCCGAGTCCCTCTGACGTGTTCGCTCAAATCGGCTGAAAGTATGGGGACAGCATGATTGCCGCGCGTGCTGGCGGGCGAATTAGTATAATATGCGCATGAAATCCCTCCTGGCAGTGTTCCTTCTGTCCGCGGGCATTGCCACGGTCAGCGCCCAGAAGAGAAGAGGCCTCCGCCAAGCCTCGTCCTCGGCAGCGTCTGGAAGAACGGCGCGACGTTCTGATTCGGAAGTGAAGTATATCGTCTGCATACACAAGTG
>CACYCW010000062.1 GCA_902773015.1 uncultured bacterium | reverse complement strand
TGCCGTGCCCTGGTAGATGACGTCGCTCTTCTTGTAGGTGAGCAGATTTCGGTAGCCGCCATGCGGCAATATTATCTTAGTGGCCATTGGCTGGCACCTCCTTTTTGGGGACGGTGGGGACTGTGGGGACTTGGGGGACGATGGTGACTTTGGAGACAACGTGGAAAGTTGTCCCCATGGTCCCCATCGTCCCCACAGTCCCCATCTTCCCCATCGTCAAATATTATACCAAATCACCGTGACTTTGAGGGCACAAGTCTTCCCGCCGTGAAAGTGTGGAAAATGTGGAAATGTTGCCAATTACCTCACTAGTCAAAGAGTTCATAGCAGTAATCGGCCCGCTTGCTGCTCCCTTCTGGCGGCGGAACGATTATGGCACTAATCTGGCCGCTTGCCTTTAGGTTGTTGATGGCATCGGCTATCCGCTGACGACAGACGCCTATTTCGCGCATCATCAGCCTCCATGACGGATAGACACGCCTCGTGACAGGATCGGCGCGACGGCGCAACGATTCGAGAACCTTCTGCTCCACAATTTCCGACGGTATCTTAGCTTTTCTCATCTCAACTGTCCCTTTCTGGCCGTCATTATACCAAAAACAAGCCGCGATTGGTCTAGACAAAACGTTCGTTCTGACGATATCGGAACCGTCCATGGTCTAAAATAGGTTCCCGCTTGGTCTAAAATGACTTCCCGTATGGTCTAAAATGATTTTCCGCTTGGTCTAAAATGGGTTCCCGTATGGTCTAAAATGGAGAAGTCTAGTACACGCACTCCTCCCGCATGTCGAACTGGTATGCGGAATCTGCGTCGATCTCGACATGCCAGTCGTCCAATGCCGTCGCGACGGTCAGCGAATCGTGTTGTCGCGGGGGCCGAGCGGCTCGGAGATGTGGAGGCTGCGCACGCCGAAGACGTGCTCGGCGGCGAAGTCGTTGAGCTCGATCTTGTCCGCGACGCCGCGTGAATGCCCGCGCAGATGGTTCTCGATCTCCAGGCTGCGCACGATGTAGAGCGCGAAGGTGACGATCGCGCTCAGCAGAATCGCAATGGCGAACATCCCGATCGCGAGCTCCATGAGCGCCTGTCCGCGCCGCGGCGGGTTCGTCTCAGTGCGCCCAGTCATAGCCGCCCTTCTCCGTTCCCGGCCCCGTGCCCGCGCGGCAGTTTTCGCCGTTCGCCATCAGCCAGTCTCGCGCCGACGCGCGGAACGCCGGATTCTCCCAGAGCGTCAGCTGACGGCAGTAGTAACAGCCCTCCCCGCCAGGGCCAGTCTCGAAATAGCGCGGCAGGTGCTCCTTCACGTGCCGATACCAGGCAGGGCTCAGGCTCACGCCTGCGGCGCGCGGCACCGCGCCCATCAGGACGAGCTGCGCCTCGGTGAAGATGCGCTCATTGGGCTGCGAAGGCGCGATGAACGAGTGAAATGCCGTCACCGGCGCGAGCTCGCCCTCGAGATCGATGACGGTGCCGAGAGGCTTCGCCTCGGCCGTCACCTCCATCGAGCGGCGGGCGACCTCGTCCACCGCGAGCCGCGGCACGTCGCCGAGCATGATGCATGAGGCGACGCAGCCGGCGACGTCGTATTCGGGCCGCACCGAACCGGCGATCGGGAAGTTGTCGGGGTTGAACGTGCGCGACCACGCGCGCCAGTTGTCGTCGTAGAAAACCCAGACCTCGGTCGGGTCGGCCGCGCGCGGCGCGGCGGCGAGCTCCTCGCGCGAACAGCCCGTCACGCGGCAGACGAAATTGGTCCATCGCTCGTTGAACCCGACGCCGGGCACGAACTCGCTCGCCCACTCCGAGTCCATCCACGTCCTGAACGTGACATGCACGGGGAAGATCTCGCTGTTCTCCTGCAGCCGGGCCTCGGCGAACTCGGGGCGCGGCATCGTTTCATGATCCATGTCGAGATAGTGCATGCGATTGCCGAGGCTGAACCAGCACCACGCGCGCCCGGCGATCGCGTCATAGAATGCGCCGGAGAGGAGCGGCTCCTGCCGCCAGGCGTTCGCCGTCTCCATGTAGCCCGGCGCGACGGTGAAACCGCCTGCGGCGAGGGCGCTGAGACGCGCCGCGTAGTCCACCCACTGGCGCTCTCGGTACTCGGGGTAGAGATCGGCGTTGTCGCAGTACTCGTTGATGATCTCGCTGACGTGGTCCCGGAAGCACTGGGCGAGCTCGTCGTCGACGCGGGCCTCGGCGAAGCCCCAGTCCGCCGCCGCACGACCAGCGAGCTCTATCCCCTCGAGCGGACCGAAGAAGGCGAGCTCGCGCAGTTCGGCGGTGTCCTCCGGCGTCCAGTCGCCGCGGGGATCGTTCGGGCGGATCAGCCGCTGGAGATGCTCGACGTTCCGTCGGCCGAGCTCGTTGAGAATCTCGCCCTGCTTCCTGGCGACGGCGATTGCCGCGGCATCGACGGCGTTCATCATGCGGTTCTTCGAGCGGACTGCGAGAAACGCGCCCACATTCATCGCCATCAGGACGGAGATGGCCACGAGGACCAGCACGAGATAGACCGCGACCTGTCCGCGACGCACCGTCATAGTCCCTGGTCGGCGAGATAGGCGGGGAACCCGTCCACCTCGGCCTCTCCGTTCAGTTCGAGATTGAGGCCGAACCAGTCCTTCTTCATCGCCGTGTGCGACGCGCCGCCGCGGCCGGGCGTGACGCGCAGGTCCTCCCAGCCCTCGTATCGGAGGAGTCCGTTCGCGTAGGCGCCGTTGGGTGTGCGCAGGTAGGTGCGGGCGAGGGCGGGTTCGCTGATGCCATCGGTGCGCGGATCGTCCGCCGCCGGCACGAGCCGCCTGCCGGCGACGGGGATCGTGCAGATGCGCGCGGCCTTGACGCACATGAAGTCGTTGAGGCCGACGGCTCGGGCGCGCGCGACGCGCATCGCCGCGTGCTCGAGCAGGATCTTCCCCGTCAGCAGGTGCGACAGCCGGAAGAGGGCGAGGAAGAGGAAGGTGACCACGAGCACGGCGAGCACCGTCTCGAGCATCGCCTGACCTCGGCGCTGCCGCAAGGGATCACTCCCCCAGCTGCTTGATCGAATCCTCGCTGATGGCGTCTGCGGCGGACTTCGCCTTCGACCCCTCCTCGCTCGAGAGCGCCTCCGTCGCGCCGGCCGTCTTCTTGCCGATGGCGCGGCTCAGGAAGGTGAAGACCGCGATCAGCGACACCGCGATCAGCGCGACGATGATGATGTACTCGACCATCGTCTGGCCTTTTCTCAGGGCTTTGAGCATTGCATTCTCCCCTTTCCTTGCAGTGGCGGACGTCACGGACAGTCCGCCGTCACCAGCGCCTCCGTGCGCCCGGCGTGGCGGATGACGACCGCCACGAGACCCCAGAGGATGGCGACGACGACCAGAAGGCCGGCAAGCGCGAGCACGTACTCGAGCGCAGCCTGACCGTCTCTCATCCGTCCGACCATATCCATATTATACCAAATAATTCAGCGGATGTCCGCGTACTTGAACTTGTCCTGGTACTTTTTGAAGCGGTGCCAGTCGGTCGGTATCGAGAAGTTGCCGAGACCGGCGCGGGAGGACTCGTAGGTCGCGACCAGGACGCCGTTCTGCCAGATCTCGACGCGGGTGAGCAGCACCTTCGGCGTGGTCGTCGACTTCTCCAGCCGGAAGAACCCGCGCGACACTTCCGCCGAGCCGTAGACCGCGGAGGCGAACGCCTGCTTGGTGACGGACTGCAGGTGCGACGTGAACTTCGCCGGATCCGTGAAGAACGCCTCGCGCTCCTTGGGGGGAACCGTGATGCCGGCCGCCTTGTACGCCGCCGCGATCTCCGAGCGCTTCATCCCCTCCACGGTGCGCGGACGATCGAGGAAGGTCGTGTGCACGCTCAGCTCCCCGCCGCTCTCGCACAGGCACACAAGGCGCAGGACGGGCTTGCGCGCCGTCTGCTGCGCGAACGACATGTCCACCCGGATCTGCCCGGTGACGACCGGCGCGGCCGTCACGCGCGGACGCGACACCGCGAGCCGCGGCGGGGTGATGCGCACATTGCGGATCTCGGCGTGAGGCGTCGCCTTGGCGCCCGATGGCCGCGAGACGGGCGTGGCCATCGTCGTCGCGGCAACCAGCAGCAGGGAAAAAGTCGAAAGCGTCATCGTTGCCTCATGAATGCGCGTATCCCGAGCGCCAGGAAGAGGATGTCGGGCGCGACCGCGGCCGGGATCGGCGGGCACCACCCGTTCTTCGCCACCACCATCATGCCGATCGTGACGCCGTAGAACGCGAAATAGAGGCCGAGCGCGCCGAGAATGCCGCGGAAGACGCTCTGCCGCCCGGATGCGATGCCGGCGGGAATCGCGAAGAGCGTGATGATGATGCAGGCCCACGGCGCCATGATCTCGGCCCAGATGTCGTAGATCGCGTCACGCCGCGCCTCGGCGGTGAGCTCTGGATGCGTGCGCAGGTAGCGCAGGCGATCGCTCACGGAACTGAACTTCCACGGCCGGTTCTGCATCAGGAAGTCGACCGGCTCGTCGTCGAAGCCGGCGAAGCATCTGAGCGGCAGCGCGTCGAGCTCCGGCGTCGGCGTCGCCACCTCCTGGCCCATGGCGTCGTAGTGCTGCACCTTCGCATTCGTGAACCACCACTCGCCGTCCAGGTAGTCGGCGCGGTCTGCCGACACGTTCATCAGCCGCGCCCCGCCCTCCGGACGGTCGATCATCACCCGCACGCCCCGTAGGCTGCGGCCATCGCCGTCGGCGATCTCGTTGACGTTCCACGTGCGCGACGCCGCCGCGTTGCGGAAGACGATGTTGTCCGCCTTCTCCAGCCGCGCGACGTCGAACTGGTCGGTCTTCATTTGCGCCGCCCACTGCGCCTTGCGCGGCACAAACCACTCGTTCACCCAGATGACCGCGCCGCTCATCACGAGTGCGACCGCCAGGAGCGGCTTGACGATCGCGAGAAAGCTCACACCGCTCGCACGCATCGCGATGATCTCGGAATGCCGGCAGAACTGCCACATCGTGTAGAGCGTCGCCAGCATGAGCGCCGCGGGCACGATGTAGTGGAAGTACGGCGCCAGGTAGGCGCAGAAGTACAGCACCGCGTCCCCAAACGAGATGTGCGCGTTCAACATGCGCGTGAACGATCCGAACAGGTCGAACAGCACGTAGATGGCGATGAAACCCGTCAGGCAGTAGCCGAACGGGACCAGGAACTCCCTGAGGACGTATCTCGTCAGTATCCGCATCGCGGGATATTATACCATATTCGTATCCGCACCGTCCTCACGCGAGGCGGGCGAGGCGCGCGGCGAGCCCGACGTACGTCGCCGGCGTGAGACGCAGGAGACGCTCGCGGTCGGCTGCCGGGAGCGGCAGCGACGCGATGAAGTCGCGCAGGATCTCCGCCGTCACCCGCCGCCCGCGCGTCAGCTCCTTCAGCCGCTCGTAGGGATGGTCCATGCCGACCTTGCGCATCACGGTCTGGATGGGCTCGGCAAGCACCTCCCAGTTGGCGTCGAGATCGGCCGCGAGCCGCTCGCGGTTCAGCTCGAGCTTGCCGAGCCCCTTGAGCGTCGAACGGATCGCGATGAGCGAGTAGCCGAAGCCGACGCCCATGTTGCGGAGCGTCGTCGAGTCGGTGAGGTCGCGCTGGAGACGCGAGATCGGCAGCTTGCGGGCCATGAACCCGAGCACGGCGTTGGCAAGCCCGAGGTTGCCCTCCGAGTTCTCGAAGTCGATCGGGTTCACCTTGTGCGGCATCGTCGACGAGCCCACCTCGCCCTTGATCGTGCGCTGCTTGAAGTAGCCCATCGAGACGTACATCCACACGTCGCGGTCGAAGTCGAGCAGCACCGCGTTCCAGCGCTGGATCGCGTCGAAGAGCTCGGCGATGCCGTCATGGCTCTCAATCTGCGTCGTGAGCCGGTTCTGCCGGAGGCCGAGCGAGGCGATCACGCGGCCCGCGAGACGCTCCCAGTCGACATCGGGATACGCCGCGAGGTGGGCGTTGAAGTTGCCGACGGCGCCGTTCATCTTCGCCGGCATCACGAGCCGGTCGATCTCCGCCGCCTGGCGCTTCAGGCGTTGCGAGACGACCGCGAACTCCTTGCCGACGGTCGTCGGCGAGGCGGGCTGTCCGTGCGTGTGCGCCAGCATCGGCACGCGCGCGGTCGCCTTCGCGAGACGCGCGATCGCCCGCGTCACCTCGTCCATCGCGGCACGGAGGACGCGCTTGCCGTCGCGCAGCATCAGCGCGTGGGACATGTTGTTGATGTCCTCGCTCGTGCAGCCGAAGTGGATGAACTCCGAGCGCGCGGCGAGGCCGGCGAGACCGGGACGCCGGGCGAGGCGCGCGAAGCGCTCCTTGAGGAAGTACTCCACGGCCTTGACGTCGTGGTTGGTGGTCCTCTCGATGTCCTTCACGCGCTGCGCATCGGCGACCGAGAAGTCCGCCGCGATGCCCGCGAGCGCCGCGCGCTCGGCCGCCGTGAGCGCTGCGCACTCGCGGATGCGCCGTTCGCGGCAGAGCGCCTCGAGCCAGGCGCACTCCACCGCCACCCGCCGCCGGATGAGACCGAACTCCGAGAAGATCTCACGGAGTTCCGGACACTTGTTCGCGTACCGCCCGTCAATCGGCGACACCGCCAGGAGAGAATCGCTGTTCATGCGCAAATTATACCATTTCTCCCCCGTGGCCTCAACCCTGCCGCGCTCGCCGACAATCGCCGACAATCGGGGCTTGATTTCCGAAACGCATTCGCGCATCGACCATTCGGGCGTGACATGCGCGTGTGGCTGTGGCAGACTTGGCAGGAGCGGCGCGCGCCCTCGCGACCCCCTAACGCAGCCAGATGGCGAAGGGTCGGGTGCGGGCGAAGCGAAGGTCGATCCGCCCGCCATCGGCAACCACGGAATACTCGCCCTTCTTGTCCGCCAACTGACCGCAAGCGACTTGCGCCGCGTCATAGGCCGTGGCTTTCGCCGTGATCAGCGTGCGCGAGACCCACGCACCGCCTGAGCCCGAAGTCGCTCTGACCGTCAGCACCGCCCCGTCCGCAATGTACATCGGACCCTGCACCGCGAGCGAGGCGCCGTCTTCAAAGACCAGCGTCGTGTCGGACTGGACGAACAGCGCGGCCGCGACCGTTTCGCCTGCGACCGTCACCACGCCGCCGTCCAGGTTGACGCCGACCGCCGCGCCGCCGGACACCGTGTCGCCGTTCGCCGGCGTCTCGGCCGTCTGCAATGCCGTGAGCGACCAGTCGGCGACATCCTTTGCCGCGGACGACGGCAGAATCGCCGCGTAGGAGACGCGTGCGCCCGTGCAGAGGTTGTCCGCGATGCCATACCGTCCGCCCAGCACATAGCCACGGTAGGTGGAGTCTCCGCTGACGTGAAGTCCCGAGGCGTTGTACTTGAGCACCCCGTCCTCGTAGTACTGCGTGCCGCCCGAAAGCCCCTTGTGGGCAAGCGCCAAGTACCTGACCGGTCCGCCCGCCACCAGGTCGGAGACGATCCCGGAATTGTTCCAGGCGAGATTCGCCGCGTGGCAGGCCAGGTACTTGTTATCCGCCGAGAGCGAAAAGCCGTACTTCGACTTGTTGGCATCGCCACTTGTCGTGGATATGTACTGCATCAGCAATGTGCGGATGCCTGCCGTCGAATACACGGCGTTCGAAACGCCGGCGACGACCGCGCCCGGGAAGCTGGTGCCGGACATGCTGCTGAACTCGAGAATCAGCCCCTTGGCGGTCATCGCCACGTTGCCGTTCTCGAGTGTGTTGCCCTGCGTGTAGCACCTGAATCCGCCGCGGACGAGTCCCTCGCGGAAGTCGCCGTTCCAGATGGCGATCGGCTTGGTGAGCGTGCGCGCGACGGGGACGACGCGCACCGCGCCCTGGGCGACGTAGAGCCGTCCGGCGGAGGTCGAGCCGTCCGCCAGCGTGCACTCGACCGCCAGGGCATCCGGCACGGATGTGCCGGCGAACAGGACGGCGGCGTTGGCGGCCATCTCCTCCGCAGTGAACGTCACCGCGAGTGTGCCGCAGGACGCGGCGGCGAGCGTAGCGTTCGCGAACCGGTTCGTGCCGATGTCGATCACGCCCGTGGAGCCCGCGGCGCCGAGCGTCAGCGTTCCGCTCGCGCTCGGCTGAACGGACACCGTAAGTGTCCTGCCGGATGCCGTAGCCAGCGTCGCGTCGACGAGCGTGACCGCTGCGCGGATGGACGTCGTCGCCGTGGCGAGCAGCGTGCCGCCGTTCACCGTCACGACGGGGGCCGCCTCGCAGACGCCGATCTCGCCCATCTCGAAGCGTCCGCCCGCGGCGACCGTGAACTTGTTGTGATGCTCGTACTGCGGCCTGCCCTGCGTCGCCGAGAGGCCCTTCGCCGCCACCGCGCCGCCGTTGGTGACGGTGAAGACCGTTCCGTAGTTCCAGTAGTTGATGTGGCCCTTCGGCACCTCGAAGCGTCCGCCGGCGATCGTAACGAAATACGGTTCGTCAACCGACCAGATGCGTCCCGTGTAGCCGAGCAGCAGCCCGGCCTTGGAGGTGCCCTTCATCGTGTCGGCGAGCGTCGTCGCGACAGTGTCGACGGTCGTCGTGCCGCCGGTCTGGACGAACGGCAGCGAGTTGCCGATCGAGCCCATCCAGGCATAGCTCTTGGGGCGGGAGAAGACGAGACTGCCGCCGGTCACGTGGAAGCCAATCGTGTGCTTCTCGCCGCTCAGTGACACGGTATCGCCGTCCTCGACGAGAAGCGCCTTGCCCGCGACATCCTCCAAGTTGCCCGCGCACGTGCCGCGAGCATACGAATTGGTTCCGGGCGCCATCCCGGCGAGGGTGAAGGCGGCATCCTCGTCGGTGCAGATCCTGTAGGTGCCGCTGTTCGCGATGGTCCCAGACCAGGGCGAGCCATGGACCGTGGCGCGTGCGCCGGCGGGAATCGTGAGCGCGCCCGTGCCGCCGCCCGCGAGGAGGTGCGTGTCGGCGTTCGCCGTGAGCGCGGCGGTCGCAAGCGAAAAGTCAAGCGCGAGGCGGCTGGAGAATCCCGAGGCGTCGATCGCGCTGGCAAAGAGTCCGTTGGCCGCGCGAATGGTCAGGCTCCCCGGCGCAGTTGCCGCGGCGGCGTCCGCAATCTCGAGTCGCGAGAGGGACAGGGCGTCCTCGACCATCAGATTGATCGCCTCGGGACCATTGGCCACGGCAAGGACGACGGTCGCCGACGCGTCCACACGCGCGGACGACCAGGCCTTGCCGAACGGCGCGCCGTTGGCCAGCCAGGCGGACGATTCGCACCAGATCTCATCGGCTGAAGCGAGCGTGCGCGTGTAGGGCGAGGGGAGCAGGTTCGAGGCACCGTCGGAGTAGACCGCCCCGCCTCGGGCAACGGGATTGTTCACCCAGTCGAGCGAGCCGTCCGGCGCTTCGGGGAAGACGCTCGGCGGTCCCTCGAAGACGATGCTTTGGGTGCCCGCGCCGGACAGGATCGGATAGACGCCGGTCGCCTTCTGCGGCACGATGAGCGAGATGCCCGAGCCGAGAGTCAGATTGGTGAAGCCGACGAGGGGAAGCTGCGGCAGGCGCAGAATACCGCGGCCGGACACGACGAGGCGTCCGTTTCCGCCTGGGGCGCTGAAGCGCGAGTCGAGCGACAGCATCGCGTCTTCCGCAAGCGCCACCGAGACCGGCCCGGTGGCAGTGACGGCGCCCGCGGCGGAATTGGTGACGGTGCTGAGCACGTCCTCGCCGCCCGCGACGCGGAAGGTGGCGTTCGAGAGCGTGAAGCCGTCGCAGCCGATCTCGAGGCGGGAGGCGTTCATGGCCACGGTTGACGACCAGTCCAGCGCGGTCCAGAGCGGATTGGGCGCAACAAGCAGGGTCGCGTCCGTCAGCGCGGCGTTGAACGGCGCGGCGGATTCGACGCGGAGCGTGGTGTTCGAGGCGGCAATTGCGGACGCGAAGAACGCCGCGTTCCGGTTCGCCTGGCGGATGACGTTGGTGCCGTCCGTCTCCGAGATGAAGGCGATTCGCCCGACCGGGCATGACGCGTTGTCATCGGAGGCGCCGAAGTCGATCGTAACGCCCGAACCGGTGGCGTCGATGGCGCCGACGTTCGTGAAGGAACGGCCGACGTAGCGCCGCGTCGTGCCGGGAAAGACGAGCGTCCCGCCGGGGCTGGCGAAGGCGACGGCGCGGCCCATGCCGCCGGCGACGGACCACGAGAGCCGGTCAGCGGCGATCTCGGTTCGCGCGTTCACGCGCAGGTTGCCGTCGCCGGAGATCGCGTGCACGTTCGCGCCAAGCGTCAGCAACGCGGCGGAATTGGTGGATGAGACCGTCGTGTCGCGGGAGAGGGAGAGCACGCGGGAGAGGGCGGAGGACAGGTCATCCGCCGCGTCCGCAATCGGGGAGATGGTCATGAGCGGGTCGCCGAAGCCGTTGAGCTGCATGAGGCAGCCGGTGCTGATGTCGAAGCGCGAGTAGCGGCCGGAGTCGGCGGCGGCCTGACGCACGAGGAGGAGGGCTCGGCCGGCGGTGATGGGCGAGGTGACGGCGGGGTTGGCGACGTCGAAGAGCGTGTTCGTGCAGTTGCCGTTGTAGACGGCGGACATGAGCCAACCCTCGAGCTGCGAGGAGAACCCGTTGTCGAGGCCGGCGCTGATCCCGACGCGCGAGTTGTTGTAGGAGACGGCCGCGCCGCCAGGCGCGAGCACGGCCGCCGCGCCCAGGCAGACGCCGTTGGTCGTGGTCTGTCCGCTCTTGTGGGCGTAGTCGAGCATGCCGGTGTCGCAGGGCTCGGGCGCGAAGTAGAAGCGCGAGACGCCGGAGTAGTCGCCGTTCAGCAGGTCGGTGGCCGTCACCGGCTGCGTTGCGCGCGCCCAGCCGTGGGAGAACATGAAGATGGAGTCGTGGTCGGCCGTCTTGACGGCGTTGAGCGCGTTCGACTGCGAGGTCAGCGAGGCGAGCGCGTCGGGCGCGGTGCCGTAGACGCCGGGCAGACACCAGTCGAGCCCGATGCAGTGGCGGGTGACGCCGTTCGCACGCACACCGGAGAAGAACTGCCAGGCGCGGTGGCGGGCGGTCGGCTCGTTGGCGATGACGTATTCGCGGTTGTCGGGCGAGAAGAAGTTGATTCCGCCGTCGAAGAACTCGCGTTCGCCCGTGTACATCCTGTCGACGCTGCCGCGCCTGAGGTCGGCGACCCCGGAGAGCGTCATGTCGCCGCAGATGGCGTGTTCGCCGGCGCCATGCCAGTCACCGGACTCGATGGTGCGGAGCTTGGCGATGAAGTTGGACATCTGCTGCGCGGCGGTGATGAGGGCGGTGACCTCGCCGGCCGTGGAATTCTGTCCGCCGGTCGTCTCGACGATGAGCGGCTGCAGGGGCACGCGCATCACCTGGAGATCGGCGGCCCAGTCGACGCGGTTGGACGGTTCGTTGACCATCGTGCCGTCGGCGGCGAGCGTCGCCAGGTAGATGCCGTCGCCATCGCAGTCCCAGACCTCGACGGCGGAGGTGTCCGTGCGGTCCATGCAGGCGTAGTACATGTCGCTGGCCTCGTGCGCAGCGCAGCCGACGGTGACGGGGTAGCGCGTGGGAATCTGGGTGTCGGGGTCGAACGACAGGAACTTGTTGGTGAAGGAGTGCCAGTTCGTGTCGGCGCCGGCGTCGGCACGGCCTGGCGCGGCGGCGCCAAGGAGGACGGTCTCGAGCGCGCCGGCGCCGCCGTTGTGGAGCGACTCCAGGTACCGGTGGATGGCGAGGGCGTGGTCGCCCCTGGCCACGGCATCAGGGCATTCGGCGTAGATGTCAGCCGTGCTCTTGATGGCGATGGACAGGTCGGGGTGGGTCTCGGCGCGGTAGTCGGCGTAGGACTGCCAGAGATTGGTGAACGCCGGCGGAGAGATGATGAGCAGTCTCGGCGAAACCGGCGCCGCGGCACCGGCCGTCAACGCGACCCAGGAAACGGTCGCCGCCAGCACCGCGAATCTCAATTTACGCATTCAGGATCCCTCCCTTTCGAGACAACGCGGGACGGTCTACCGTCAGGAGGTGGCGCGGCCGAAGATGTTGCCGTAGCGCTTGAGGTTGAGCGCCTCGACGAACGAGGCGATCTTCGTCACCGTCGAGCAGGGGTCGATCGAGGCGTCCATGCAGTCGCCCTCCAGCATCAGGAGCGGCAGGCCGATCTCCTCCATCGCCGTGCGCAGGTGCTTCGTGAAGGGACGGTCCGCCAGGTTGCACCGGCCGAAGCCATGGGTGTAGATGACGATTCCCGTGAGCTTCGCCTTGCGCGCCACCTGCTTCGCGTACTCGACGCGCAGCCGCGGATCGAGGAAGCCCGTCGCGAGCATCTTCGCCGCGAGCGATCGGAACGGCTCCTTCGGGTCGAGCGCGCCCCAGCCGACGAAGTTCGTCTCCTCAAAGACGATCGGCGCGTTGCATCGCTCCTCCAGGAAGTCGAGATGCCGCGTGTCGTAGAACGGCGGCAGGTGCAGCCAGGCGAGCCGGTGGGTGTCGTCGATCGAGTAGCGCTTCAGCGCCCACTCGCGCTTCGCGAGCAGCTCCTCGTGGAACTGCCGCTGGATCTCGACGAGCTCGCGGGTGCCCCAGAGCTGCGAGAAGATGACGGCGTTGTAGACCGCCTCGCTGCCGCGGATGAGCGGCGGCGAGGTCCAGCGCAGCTCGTTGCTCTGCCGCGCGTAGTCCGCCGCGGCGTTCGAGAGGATGCACGCCTCCTCCAGCCGACCGCGGTCGAGCTTGCGGTGGAACGCCTTCTCCATGCGGTCTACCGCCTCCTCCAGCCCCTCGGCGATCACCTCTACCGCACGCGGCGTCGAGTCGTTGATGGGCGTGTGAAGCGAGAAGAGCCGGTCGGGCACGCCGTAGTCCGCGACGAGATCGGCGAAGATGCGCTCGCCCTGCTGGCAGGGCTGGCTCGTCGAGACCACGAAATCGGGCTTTTCGAGGGGCATGCCCTCCAGGACGCGCAGGAATGAGCACGTCTGCTGGTCGAAGCCCTTCTGCGCGGCAATATCGAGCGCCATCTTCACCTTCTGGGGACGCCGCCCGAAGAGCGCCGCGTAAGTCTCGAGCGTGCGGATGCGGCAGCCGAAGGCGTTCAGGATCTCGGTCGGGAAGAAGAGGTTGCGCCAGACGAGAGGCTTCGACGTGTCGCGCGAGAAGAAGTCGTGCTTCGTCGAGTGGATGCGCATCATCACCGACTTCTGCCGCGTCGGCTCGTACGCGATTCTCTCGAGGTTCAGCTTTCCCTTCAGCTGCACGTACTGCCGTGCGAGGCAGGCCGCGCCGAGCGCGCCCATCACCTGATGATGCTCGGGGATGACGATCTCGCTGCCCGTGAGCTCCCGCAGGTAGTGCGCAACCGCCGCATTCGACGCGACACCGCCCTGGAAGAGGATGCGCCGCCCCGGCCGATGCAGGAGAAGCTGCCCCACGCTGTTCAGGATCGTGCGCGCCTGCGCGCGGCACGCGCCCGCCAGCAGGTCGCCGAGCGGGATGCGGTTCTTGAACTTGTTGATCGAGGTCGCCGACAGCACTGCGCATACCGAGCTGAACTCCACCGTCGAGTCGTAGTTCACCTTCTCGGCGATCTCCTCCACCGCGACGCCGAGCTTCGCCGCGACGCTGTCGAGGTAGCTGCCGGTGCCCGCCGCGCAGACGCCGGACATCATCGAGGTCCACATGCCCATCTCGGGGTTGAAGACCATGCACTTCGAGTCCTGCCCGCCGCAGTCGATGATCGCGTCCACGTCGGGATAGAAGTGCTTCGCGCCCGCGACATGCGCCGAGACCTCGCTCACCTGGAAGTCAAAGGGGATGAACCGGCCCGTGTCCTCGACGATCTGGCTGCCCGTCACCACGACGGCCGCGACATCCGACAGGGTGAGCCCGGCCACTTTGAGAAAGACATCCGTCGTGTGGCGCACCGCGCCCATGTTGCAGCGCCCGCACCCAGCGCAGTGGCCCGTACACGCCAACCGCCCAGAATCGACCGGCTGCGTGCGCTGGTAGGTCTCGTCCAGGATCTCGCCCGCGTCGGACATCAGGACGGCCTTGAAGGTCGTCGAGCCGATGTCAATGCCCAGATATTTGCGCAACTTCTCCGTCATTATCCTCCCTGACCGCCCATTTCGTGGCGATTAGAGTGCATATTATACCATATCTTACCCTCTTCGGGCTACCCGAAAAGCCGTCTGGCGCGGAGGCTGAACAGGAGGATGATCGACAGGACGATGACCGCGTACCAGGCGGCGCACTCGGCGTATGACCAGCGCGCGACCTCGAAGTTCGCGCCAGGCAGCGACGAAACCATCCGTGACACGCCGACCATCGCCCGGATCAGCAGCGCTGAGAGGTTGTTGAGATGCGCCGCGAGGGAGACGGAGACGAAACTCGCGAGGATGCCCGTCACGCCCGAGGCGACCGTGCACGCCGCAGCCGGCAGGAGCACCAGGTTCGCAAGCAGCCCTCCCGGCGTCACGCGCCCGAACACGTGCGCCGAAATCGGCACCCCGGCCGCCCAGGCCGCCAGCGTCACCGCGAGAAGCCGCTTCCATTCGGGCTCGTTGCGCATCCGCTCGCCGACGAGGATGATCGCCAGCATCACCCCGAAGGAGAGGGCGTTCCCGACATTGACGATCATCGTCGGGCTCGAAAGGTGCACGACGAGGAAGGCGAGCGCCCAGGCCCTGAGCGCGTTCGGCCGCCGCCAGAAGACGGGCGCGAGCAGGTAGAACGTCGCCATCAGCGCGGCGCGAATCGCGCTTGGGGTCCAGCCGATCAGACCCACGTAACCCCAGAGAAACGGCAGCGTCACCGCGCCCGCCCATCGACGCGGCACGAAGAGGAGCGCCATCAACATCACGAGCACCTGTGCCACCGTCATCACGTGCAGCCCCGAGATGGCGAAGACGTGCATCGTGCCGGATTCCACGAACACCCGCTTCGTCGCCAAAGGCAGGCGCGACCGCTCTCCCAGGAGGATCGCCCGGCCGAGGGCGACGGTCTCGCGGTCACCGGAGATTCCGATCGCCGCCCGCCGCGAGAGGTCCCGCCGTGCAGCCGCCATGAGGCCCTGACGCTCTTCCGCCACCAGGCGCCCGCGGTACGCGCGGTTGCGCATCCACGGGCAGTTCCTGAACTCCCGCTCGCTGCCGACCGAGGCGTGGAGGAAGAGCGCGACGCCCAGCAGAAATGCGAAGCCAAGCGGCCAGCCGCGGGCAGCCAGGCCGTAGCCGAGAAGCGCGACCAGCACCGCGGCAATCGCCGCGATCGGCCACGCCTCGGCCCAAGTGGACGCCGGCGACACGATGAACTCGCCGGCCGCCAGCGCCCCGCAGAAGGTCAGCATCCGCCTCATGGGACCTATTATCCCATAAGTTGCGGAGGGAATTGTTACGCGAGTGTTACGGGCTACAGAGACGGATTCTCGAACTCGCGGATGACATCCATGAGCTGCTCGGCGAGATCCGGGTCCTCCTCGAACATGTTGACGTTGTCGGAGTAGGTGTTGGAGTTGATGTTCGCTTTCGCCGCGATGAAGCGCTTCTGCACCTTCTTGCCGCTCGACCGTCCGGTCTTCTCGCGGTCGAGAAGCCCGAAGTTGACGAGGTTCTGGAAGATGTCGTGCGCGTCCTTGGACTCGATCTGCAGGCGGAAGGTGGTGATTTTCGACCAGTCCTCCTCCTTGTAGCGCTTGGCGAAGTCGTTGGAGACGAGCTCGCTCGTGCCCTTCTTGACGAGGACGAGTCCGTTGCCGTAGATCTCGACGCCGATTCGCCGGATGGGCTGGCGGTTCAGGTTGTAGTAGTGGATCGCCACCCAGTTGAGGGAACTCTCGCGCACGGTGATGTAGGGGTCGACCCAGAACGGGCCGCAGCCGGGAAGCGCGAAGAGGAAGGCCCCGAGGACGAGGCAGGCGAACGGTTTCAGAAGTGCGATGCGCATGAGAGGCCGGCTCCGTAGAGGGTGAGGGTCGGGTCGATGGTGAACGGCAGGTCGAGGTCCTTCAGCACCCAGCGGGCGAAGCCGCCGGTGGCGACGAGGCGGAAGTCACAGGCGAAGTTGCGTCGGAGCTCGGCGACGATCTCGCGCACCATGCCGCGGTAGCCGACGAGCGCGCCGAAGCGCATCGCCTCCTCGGTGGAGCGGCCGATGCGCGGAGCGACGCCGCTGCCGATACGCATGCGCGGCAGCTTGGCTGTGCGCTCGAAGAGGTAGTCGCGCATGAGCGGAAAGCCCGGCGCGATCACGCCCCCGCGCCAGACGCAGTCCGCCGTCACCACTGCCGCCGTGAGCGCCGTGCCGAAATCCATCACCAGCACCGGCGCCCCGTAGCGCGACACCGCCCCTGCGGCATCGGCGAGCCGATCCGCACCGATGGTCTCGGGCTTCGGGTAGTCGACGAGAAGAGAGGCTTGAGGGGTTTGAAAAGCTTTAGAGGTTCGGGCGAGGCGGAAGTCGCGGTAGGTGAGCTGGTGGAAGGCGAGGCCGTGGGACTTCGCCGACCGTCGCCACGCGGCATCAAACTTCGGCACGACCGACACGTAGGCGACGCCATCGAGCCTGTCGATGGCAATCGACTGCCGTCGAGAGCCGTCGACCGCCATCGACTTCAGCAGCCCGTCCGGCGCCCTCACGCCCCCGTCAAAACGGGAGACATGACTCACACGGCCGTCGGACCAGAGTCCGATGGCCGTGGAGGTGTTGCCGACATCTACGACGAGAAGCCTCACAGCTCCTTGATGAAGATGTTGCGCCACTCGGTCGGATCGCCGTGGCACTGCAACTCGATCTGCTCCTTCGGGAAGATCGGCTGGCTGCGATCCCAGTAGTTCTCGAGCGTCACGTTGTCGACGACGAGCGTGCCGTTCAGCCAGACGCTCACCTTCTCGCCGCGCATGATGATGTGGAAGCGGTTCCAGTCACCGACCTGCCGATCGGCGATCGTGAGCGCCTTGGACAGGTTCTTCTTGTTGTTGTAGAGGCCACCCGAACCGATGTGCCACTGGTTGTGCGCATCCCAGATCTGCACCTGCGGGGCGCCGCGGAGGTAGAGGCCGGAGTCACCGGTGATGGACATGATGCGCCAGTCGCACCACATCTCGAAGTCCGCATAATCCCTCTTCGTGGCAAGCGAGTAGCCGCCCTTGAAGCCATCGAAGAAGAGGTTGCCGTTGCGCACCGACCAGTGGGCGTCACGCTGCTCGTCGGCCTTCTCCTGCATCTCGGCGCGCTTCTCGGCGGTGGCGGCCTGACGGACCTTCGGGTTGTCGAACTTCTCGGTGGTGGTGACGCCCTTCCAGTTCGCGGCTATCTGCTTCGGGCAACCGTCGAAGTAGGTCTCGAAGCCACACGGCGCGGCCATCTTCTGGCACGGGCAGACCGCGCCCATCTTCGCGCTGTCAGGCAGTTCCTTGATGCGGATGTTCTTCCACTTCACGTTGTGGCCGTGTCCGAGCCAGCCGATGCGACCGGCCTTGCGCGCGATGCCGGGATGCTCCCGGCCGTCCGGCGTATCGCCGTCGCCCTTGAACTTGGAGACGTCCGCCTTGGTGATGAGGTATCCGTTGAGATAGACCTCGATCTCGCTGCCGATGACCTTGACCTCCTCGAAGTTCCACATGCCGGGCCGGCGCAAGTAGCTGCCGCCGCCAGTGAAGTTCTTCTCCTTCCAGCCAAGCTGCTTGCCGAAGTTGTCACGAAGGGACGGGACGATGCCGTAGACCGAGCCCGTGTACTGGTAGGGCTTGAGCTTGTCCTTCTTCGCAACGGAATCGTAGTACTGGCTGCCGCCGTCATCGAGAAGCTGCAGCTCGCACATGCCGTGGTAGGAGGCGTCCTTGCCCGGCTCCATGCGGATGCCGAGGCCGTTGTTGCCGTTCGTGGGCATCATGAACTCGAAGCGCAGGATGAAGTTGCGGTACTCCTTCGCGGTGTAGAGGTCACCGCGCTGGCCCTGCGGCAACTTGCGCTCGGGGAAGCACTGCAGCACGCCCGGTTCAGCCGGATCGACCCCGTACATGGCGGTCGCGCCCTCCCAGCCCTCGAGGTCGACGCCATTGAAAAGCGAGACGAACCCCTCGTTGATCGAATCGGGATAGCGGCAGCAGCCACTCTCCTTCGGCCCCGTGCAGCAGCCCGCCACCGCGACACCGGCGGCAACCGCCGCCCATTTTATGATCATCATTACTCTCCCTCCTGGTTATCGGTTGATTGACGTGTATTATACCACATTCCCCCACGCCACGGCAAGGCGAGCGCCCGCGCCAGAGATACGCCGCCTTCCCGCCATGTAGGTGTGCTGCGCGGTGACGAGTGCCGAGTAGCCGCTCACCTTAACGCGACGCCATACCTCAAATTGAATGGAGATTCGGAAATAAGCGAAACCCGGAGCTTTCGGCTCCGGGTCGCTCAAGGCTAACGCTGAAAGAACAGCTTTTGAAACTCATTGGATTCGGTTCGGTTCACCGCGGCCGTTTGTTTCCGCTCCCCGTTCCTCTGTCCACAAGAATATATGCACGGCGGAAACAACAATGACAGAGAAAACAAATAAATATTATATACTGCTAAAAACAATAAAAATGGTGGAATAATGATGAAAATGGGGCTGCGGCGATCTACCGCAGCCCCATTCCTTGTGGTAACAGGGAGGCCTTAGAAGAGGCCCTGCTCCATCATGGCCGTCGCGACCTTCTTGAAGCCGGCGATATTACCGCCTGCGACCAGGTCATAACCGAGACCATACTCCTTCGCCGCCTCAGCCGAGGCGTCATGGATGTTCTTCATCATCTTCTTGAGCTGCGCGTCGACCTCATCGGCCGTCCACACGAGCCGCTCGGAGTTCTGCGCCATCTCGAGCGCCGAGACGCCAACGCCGCCGGCGTTCACCGCCTTCGACGGGGCGACGATCATCTTCTTCTGCGAGCGCAGGAAGTTGAGCGCGTCATTCGTCGTGGGCATGTTCGCCACCTCGATGTAGTACTTCACGCCCGACGCCGCGATCTTCTTCGCCCACTCGAGGGTGACGTCGTTCTGGGTCGCCGCTGGCATGTAGATGTCCACGTCCTTCACGCCCCAGCACTTCGTGCCCTTGACGAACTTCGCCTTCGGGAACTTCTTCGCGTAGGGCTCGCAGTGCATCGGGTCCTTCGCGCGCATCTCGAGGATGTAGTTGAGCTTCTTGTCGCTGTCGACGCCATCCGGATCGTGGATGTAGCCGTCAGGGCCGGCGAAGTAGGTGACCTTAGCGCCGAGCTGCATGGCCTTCTTCATGATGCCCCAGCCGACGTTGCCATAGCCAGAGATCGCGATGCGCTTGCCCTCGATCGTGTCGCCCTCGTGCTTCAGCACCTCCTGGAGGTAGTACACGGCGCCGTAGCCCGTCGCCTCGGGACGGATCAGCGAACCGCCGTAGGCGAGCCCCTTGCCGGTGAGGACGCCATTCTCCCACACGCCCTTCAGGCGGCGGTACTGGCCGAAGAGGTAGCCGATCTCGCGACCGCCGACGCCCATGTCACCGGCCGGCACGTCGATGTCCGGACCGATGTAGCGATAGAGCGCGGTCATGAACGCCTGGCAGAAGCGCATCACCTCGGCATCGCTCCGGCCCGCGGGGTCGAAGTCGCTGCCGCCCTTGCCGCCGCCGATCGGAAGCCCCGTGAGCGAGTTCTTGAACGTCTGCTCGAAGCCGAGGAACTTGATGATGCCGGGATACACGTTCTTCTGGAAGCGGAGACCGCCCTTGTAGGGTCCGATCGCGCCGTTGAACTGGCAGCGGTAGCCGATGTTGGTGTGGGTCTCGCCCTTGTCGTCCGTCCAGACGACGCGGAACGTGAACATGCGCTCCGGTTCGACCATGCGCTTGAGGAGGTCGGCCTTCTTGTACTCGGGATGCTTGTCGATTACAGGCGAGAGCGAACTCAGCACCTCCTCGACGGTCTGGACGAATTCCGGTTCGTCCTTATGCTTCTCGCGCACATACGCGATGGTATCTTCTACGTACTTGTTGAGCTTCTTCATTTTTCTGTTTTTTCACTTTCCGCCCGCAGAGATTATCTTTCGGGCATTGGTGGTGGAATCCCGGAGTTAGAGTTTATCGTGGGATTTAAATTCACTTCTTGGCAGGCGCGGCTGGCTTCGCGGCAGGCGCGGCGGGCTTCGCGACAGGCGCGGCAGGCTTCGCGACAGGCGCGGCGGGCTTCGCGACAGGCGCCGCGG